>CAJOJP010000092.1 GCA_905234915.1 Candidatus Gastranaerophilales bacterium | reverse complement strand
GTTATTGTAAACAACTTTATTTTTTTGCATCCTTTTTATTCTTTGTATTCATTTTTACACAAAAAAATACATAAGTCCAGTTATTTAAGGAATGTTATAATAGTTCTTAGAACAAAATATAACCCAATCAACTTTATCAGGAGTTAATTCATACCTTGTAACTTTAGACGGAAACAGAGAATTTTCGGAATAAACTTTAAAATCATTACCATTGCCGATATTAGTAACTTTATCATAACTTAAATTCTTAACTATGACAGTTTTTTATTTTATCTATAAAATTTATCAATTATAACAGATATACACAACAAAATTATAAAATATTTTTGAAGGTTTTGAACAAGCAGGAATTTTGTTAAAAAACTTTTTGCATTATCAGGACTTTTTTCCTGTTTTATAAACATGTTCATTTCTTTAATAATCTTAAATACAAAAGGTAAAGTTAAAAATGGTAGCAAATATACAACACTGAATTGAGAATTTAATATCCAAAAAATAAGATTTATATATGCCGCTAAAATAATTAAAAACAGCAGCAATAGTGCATTTTTTTCACTGCCTGAAATTCCGCAGAGAGTAATTTTTCTGTTTGTAGTGTCATACCTGTAATCTAAAATAGAATGATTAACCAATACAGCAACAGTCATTAGACCTGTTGATATTGATAATATTAGTATTTTTAAAGAGAAACTGCCTGTCATAACAAAATATACACCTGAATATAATAAAGGAGAAAATATAAGAGCGATTATTATTTCACCAAATCCTCTACTGCCAAGTATAGGATATAATAGACATAGTATTGCTGTGAGTATTATAATATAAAGAAGCTCTAATCCCATAGTATAAACATAATATATACCTATTAACGTTGCAATTGTAAATAAAAACAAATCGATAATAAAAGCCTGTTTTAATGCTACTTTATTTTCAATAAAACAAGTACATTTGCCTTTTTGAAAATTAAAACTACATTTTTTCCCTTTTCTTATATCAATTAATTCAAAAGAGTAATCAACAATATCATCAAATAAATTAGAGCCGAGATGTAAAATAATAATTCCGATAAGAGCGGCTATTCCGTTAAAAATATTTCCTTTTTCAAAAATTGCATAAACAAACGGAACTAACCAAGACATAACTGATATCGGCAGCGAATAAGATCGTGTAAGAGTACAAAAAATTTTAAATTCATTTAATAAATTATTTTTCATAATTACAAAATAATCTAACAAAAAAACAAAAAGTTTTACATTATTATAATGAACGATTAACTGTTTTGGAATATAATATATTTATGAAAAAACGACAGATATGGATAATAGAAATAATTATCTGGCTGCTTATAATTTTATGCAGTCTTTCATGTTTTATATACAAAACAGCAATTCTTGATAATTCCCAAAACACATATTATATATTTTTTGATGATGTTGACGGGCTGGTAAAAGGCTCTCCCGTTCGCTTAATGGGTATAAATATAGGATATATCAAAGATATAAAAATTTTTGATAATAAAGTATTTGTTTCAATTCTCGTTACCAAAGATAATGTAAAAATTCCCAAAAGTGCTACTGCAACTATTGAATTTTACGGCCTCGGCGGTTCCACTTCTCTGGAACTAAATCCTTCTACCGCATCTGAAACAGCACATTTAGAAGAAATAATTCCTTCCGACTCTTATAGAGTCCAAGATTTTTGGGAAGGTCAAAAATTAACGGCAAATACTATGATTGATATATACGGCGGTATAGGCAGAACTATAGAAAAAGCTGACTTAATAAATAATAAACAAATTTTCTTCCAAAGTAAAATGGTTAGTGAATTAATTAAAAAAACAAAAAAAATTAACAGGGAACAAACGGTTATAATTAATAAAATAACTGAAATCGGCGAAAAAGAAGGAAATGATAATTAATGTTTTATTTTGATAATTTTTTCGGGAAAAAAATATTAAAATCTTCTCTGCTTGAAAATTTTGACTGCTTTTTTACAACAAGAGAATTTGTTCTTACCTCGGGTTCCCTTCCTGAATTAACACGGGAAGCAGAACAAAACAGAAATTTTTTAATAAAAAAATTAAACGGTGAAAAAATAATTACGGCAAAACAAGTTCACGGAAATAATGTTGAAATAATATCGGAGGATAAAATTTTTTATGATAATACGGATGCACTTATAGCAAATAAAAAAAACTCTATAATGTTAATGAATTTTGCCGATTGTGTACCTGTAATTTTATATTCTCCAAAAGATAATGCAGGAGCAGTTATTCATGCTGGTTGGCGGGGAACTGCCCTTAATATAGCAGGCAAAACAGCAGAAAAAATGAAAAAAGAATTAAATATTAACCCTAAAAATATTACGGCTTTAATAGGTCCCGCCATCGGTAAGTGTTGTTTTGAAACGGAGGAAGATGTTTTTAATCAACTGATTAAAGATAAATCGCAAAAAAAATTATATGAAAAAAAGAATGAAAAATATTTTATAGACTTAAAATTATTGAATTATAACCTACTGGTTAATTCGGGTATCAGGAATATTGATATTTGTGACTATTGCACATTCTGTATGTCTGATATATTTTTTTCATATAGAAAAGATAAAGGTGTAACCGCAAGGCATAGCGCAGTTGTAAAAATACGAGGGAGATAGAGTATGTCAGTAATAGAAAAATTATCAATTATATCGGATACAATAACAAAATTAATGAATTTTGTTATGAATGATGAACTTATAAAACCTGATTTTGATGAATACTTAACTGCCGTTTCATCAAAAAATGTACAGGGAAGCACCCTACAGGCAAAAATTATTCCTTATATTTTTGAACGGCGGTTAACAGAAAACAAAAAATCAATAATTCAATTATATGAAGAACGGAATTCGGATTTATCAAGCGATGAAAAAGATATATTACAGGCATTAAAAACATCTTTTGCCTCTGTTTTTGAGGTAAAACGCGTATTAAGCAGCGGTTTTGAATTTTACAATCTTGTAAATGAAATGATGTATAAAGTTTTGTCGCTTGTTAAAATGAATAATTTTAGAGGTATTACACCGGGACAATTTGCTCTTTGCCGTTTATTTCAAATGAATAACGAATATTATCTGCTTGAAATTTCAAACGTTATTTCAAGTGCAAATAGAGATGATGTTTATAAATATGCAATTGCAAAAATTATAGAAAAACCGGAGGAAGCTTATTTCCAAAATCAAAAGAAAGCAGAGAAGATAGAAAATATTATTATAGAATTCGGAAAGAAATTTAAAGATTGTTTTAAAACCAATGAAGTTATAACTACAAATCAATATGCAGATAATTTAATTAATCTTTACAATGATTACTGTGATTATGACATTTTACCCGATGAAGATGAAATAAAAGAGAATATTAAAACGGTAGAAAATAACAGATTTTTTACAGTAGAGGATTTTAAAAATTCATATTCCAATTTTATGGAAAAATCCTTAGAAGGATTTTCGGCTCATTCTTCAGTATATGATATAGGAATTGTTTATGATAATGAGCTTGGATTGTTTGTAATGCCTTTTTGGCAGACTTTTTGTAAAATATACGAAGTTGAAGATTATAAAACAATTCAAGGTTATAAAGACTGTTTAAAAAATTTTCTTGAAAATGATAAAGTACCGGCTCAGATAATAAAAAGGACAGCACAAAAATATCCTAATTTTATAAAAAGAACAAACGAAATTTTAGAAACAAATTATACATTAGATGAGTTATTAAACTACTACAAGCCTGATTCGGCAGAAAAGAAAATATATTCTTCCGCAAATGTTTTATATGCTTCAAAAATTTTTGAACAAATGATGAAAGTTGTATCAGATAAAGAAGATTCACCAAAAATACAAGAAGGTATTGATTATTCTAAAATAGGAAGAAATGATAAATGTCCCTGCGGAAGCGGAAAAAAATTTAAACACTGCTGTATGAATAAAGTACAATAAATTATTAAGTTAAATCGAAAAAAGAAGCCTTTTGAGCTTCTTTTTTCTGTACTTGTATATAATCAGTCTATACATCAAATAAAGAATATAACTTATTTCTTATTTCCAAAGAATCTAATTCAGGCTCAATTTCATTAAGTTCAAGAGCTGTTTGAAAACATTTTGCAGCTTCTACGAATTCACCCTGTTCTTTATAAACTCTGCCTAAATTAAAGTGAGCCATTACATAATCACGTTTTATACTTATTGCTTCCTTAAAAAGTTTTTTAGCTTCTTTTAAATTACGAATACCGTCTAAATAAATAACACCAAGATTATTATAAGCCGCAAAATATTCACAATCTGCATTTATTGCTTTATTGCAAGCTATAATGGCTTCTTCGGTATAATCCTTCTGCCATAATGCCATTGCACATTTATTAAATGTAGATGCTTTTGTTGAACATAATTTTATTGCTTCGCAATATGATTTAATTGCGCTGTCTAAATCTTCTGTTTCCATATAAATATCGCCGAGTTCAACAAAAGCTTCATCATTTTTTCTATCCAAAAGAATAGACCTTTCTAACATGTCAACAGCACTGTCTATATCATCATAAATTCTGTGATACAAAGCAGCAAGTGCCTGACAGACAATTGATGTCCATTCGGAATCTGGATTTTTTTCAATTGCATATTTATAATGTGCGCAGGCTTCGTCGTATTGCTCTGCTTTCACGAGTGCATAAGCCAAGGCGTTATGATAAAAAGGATTTGATTCGTCTTTTTCTAATGCCAATTTAAATGCATTTATAGAGTTAATAAAATCTTCTTTTTTTAAATAAAGATGACCTATTTCATAATAAATATTTGCATTATCCGCTTCTAAAGCTAAAAGCTTTGTATAACAATCTAAAGCGGTATTAATATCATCTTCAAAATGTTCTTTAGTAATGGCAGCGACTTTTTTCAGCAGTTCTTTATCATTTGGATTATTTTCAAGAGCTTTTAGATAGCATTCTCTTGCTGTGGCAACAGAATCTTCTTTTACGCTTAAATCGCCTATTTTTTTATAAAAAATTTCATCTCTGCCTATTTTATGAGCTGCTTTGTCATAAGCTTTTACTGCCATAGCATAATTTTTTGTATTTTCCCAGAACCTGCCTAAAGTGTCATAAAATATCAAGGAAAAATTTTTAGAAATATTTTTGTATATCATTCTCAACGAAGGATAATCAAAAGCAAGGCTTAAGCTGCCGGAAAAAAGATAATACAAAGATTGATAAATATCTTTTGCATTTATTTTCTGTTCTTGCATTTTATCTAAATATAATGAGACAAGGGAAAGTCTTGAACGTGCAGACTTAAAAGGCTCAAGTTTAATTGCGACTTTAAGTTCTTTTTCTGCCTCATCATAATTTTTTGCCATTTCAAGAAAGCAAGCTGCGTAAATACGTGCATTCGGGTTTTCCGGCGATATATTTATTGCCGATTTGCACTGTTCAATGGCTGAATTAAGATTTATTTCACCCTTATCCCACAACAAAGTTGCCAGTCTGTAATAAGCCTCTGCTATATTCGGATTAAACTTAATTGCATCTATATAATTATCTACTGCATTATCTAAATCGGAACGTTTTCCTTTTATTAAATATTGCTCGTGATATTTACGTGCAAATTCCATATAATCCTGCGCCATTGAAGCTAAGTCAAAATTGCTTTCTAATTTAAATTCAAAATCATTTTCAATTTTTTCTTCTAACATCAACTTATTTCCTTTACTTATATCATCTGATAATTTAAAAAAAAATGAAAGTTTTTATGCATAAAATACTTCATTTGATGTAGTTCCTCAGGGTTATACTTAAAAATATATTAAATAAAAAAAATAAAAGACCGCTAAAAGCGGTCAAGTGAAAAAATAACAAACAATAATTAGGATTGGGGAATTTAAATCTTTTGTAAATCCTTATCTATCATGCCTGCTGCTATAAGTTCAACCGCTTCAGGCGATAAATCAGGATATAATTTTTCTATTTCGGATATATAAGAGTCATAGTTTGATGATATTCCGCTCATCAACTCCTCTGCTCTTTGAATAGTATCAGGATGACTTATTCCGTATTCTTTAGCTTTTTCAATTTTTACGGCTGCATTTTCTTGTGTTTTTTGTGCATTTTGCATATTTAACAAGGCTATGCCTACATTTGCCTGAGCATTTGCATGCTGATTATACACTGAATCACTTACCTCTTTACCGCTATTTTCTTTTGCATTGGACTTTCCTTGTTCGGGAGCACTTTCTGCTGCTAATTCTTCTTGTCTTGTAAAATTGTAACCTACACTTACATTGTTAAACCCATAACCGTAAACTTTGTCTGCCATAATTTATCTCCTATTTTGTTTGTTATCTACATTTTTATTATCGACATCTTTTATAATAAACTTTAGTTTTTAATCAATTTTTTGTAACAAAACTTAATGATATGGGTTTATTTATGTGGGGAAATGGATGTTAAAGTTTTAGCTACGACAAGTTCTATGGAGTTAGCGGATACTTTTTGTTTAAGTAAATTATATTTCGGTTTAGAGAGTGAATTTATTGGAAAGTTTAAGATTACTGAGAGAAACAGGGAATAAAACTTTATGTACTGTCTCCTAGAAGTTCCAAAATGAATTCTCAGATATTTTCTTCTATTTTATGGTACAAATATGTTATGAACTATTATAGGGACTTGAAAAAAAAATATATCCATGTATAATAGACTTATAAGATGAGCGAGAGTAATTCAGTGGTAGAATGCTTCCTTGCCAAGGAAGATGTCGCGAGTTCGAGTCTCGTCTCTCGCTAATAAAAAAGTTCAACCTTTGGGTTGGACTTTTTTATTGTGTTAATAAAGGCTTGAACGAGCGACAAAGCGAGTTGCGAAAAATTTGCAGAGGCTGAAGTGCTTTTGTTGAAAGCGGTTTCACTGCTGAAAACAAAACACGTAATGCCGTTTAACGCAAATTTTTCAAGACACGAGCCTCGTCTCTCGCTCCATAAAAGCCAAGGGTTTCAAGCCTTTGGCTTTTATAGTTTCAGCTTTTTTGCTCACATTTTGCTCACATTTTTCAATTTATAAAAAAGACAAGCCATTTTTATAAAGCAGTGTTATTAAAGTTAAGCTCTAATTTTTTGCTGTATATTATCGGCTTGTCTAATATTATAAGGAGCTTGGATGTTATAATTTAGACCGCCATTTGCGTATAAATCGACACTTGGCGATTTTTAGTATATATCCGCTTGTTGCTTGGTTTGTCACTAAAAAATGCTGTGATTAAAGAAATTTTCCCTCAAAATTTCTTTAAAAATTCTCAAAATCCGTGTTACTTTTTCTCAAACCGACTGTTACTATACAACAATCTTGATAAATCATATATAAAAACACTTAATGAACTTAAAACAGCAATTAAAATTGCTCAAATAAAAGCTGTTTTATCCGTAAATTCTGAATTGGTTATTCTTTACTGGAATATAGGCAAAATTATTTTAAAACAACAGAAAGAACAAGGCTG
>CAJOJP010000091.1 GCA_905234915.1 Candidatus Gastranaerophilales bacterium | reverse complement strand
GAACTAACGTTTACGCCGTTTTCCGGATTTCATAAAATAAATAAAAAATTTAACAAAAATTTAGGGAAATTGATTAATTTAGGAGAAAGTTAATATGAATTATGAGAGTGTAGAAAATTTATCGGAAGAAAAAATTTTGGAATTATATGAAGATGTAATTGAAGGTGGGGAAAATAATTTTATATCCACATGGTATGTGTGCTGTGAGAATGGAAATACAGGTTACTGGGATAATAGTGCATGGAGTGGCTTTAGATATAGCAATTATATAAGATATTGCGGTTCTGATTGTACTAATAGAATATATTCCTTATGCGGGATTGGCTGCATTTCAACAATCACGATATGCGGAGGGCGCAGCGAAATAGGGCTTGAAATGACTCAAGACCTTGAAGATGAACATAAACCCAATTGTTTTAATTAAATATATTTACGTAGTATTGCGGAATTATTAAAATTCCGCTTTTTTTATAACAAAATCTCTTTTTTTGATTAGTATGTTTTATAATACTGTTATGAACTCAAAAAAAATAAACTATGTTTTAATTGTAATCTGGCTTTTTATTGTTGTTTTTACAATGTTTCATCACGAAATTTGGAGAGATGAGGCGCGTGTATGGTGGTTTGTAAGAGATTTAAATTATAAAGAACTCTTCAATTCAATAAGAGGTGACGGACATCCGTATTTATGGTATTTAGTTCTCCTTCCGTTTGCAAAAAGCGGATTTTCTCCTTTCGTTATGCAAATTATGGCTGTAATATCGGTATTTTTTTCGGTTTGTATATTTTGTTTTAAATCTGAATTTAATTTGCTTATAAAACTGTTATTTATATTTTCTTCAGGCATGCTATATTTCATGCCTGTTATTGCAAGAAATTATGCTCTTATTCCCTTAATACTCTTTGCAATTGCGCTAATATATCCAAAAAGGAATAAATCCCCTTTTCTTTATACAGCAGGAATAATACTGCTTTCTCAAACACACATGCTGATGTGGGGAGCATGTTTTATATTGAGCATTTTATTTATTATTGAACAAATAAAAAATAAAGAAAAATATGCAATGGTGACTTTTTTAATTTTTATAATATATGCAATAGTTTCTGCATATATATATCTGCCGGTAATATTTTTAAAAGGAGCTTTTTTTCATTCTCATATAGCAAAAAATGTTTTATCCCCTGTACATCTTTCAATTTTTTCGGATATGAAAAATTTAATTATGAATATGTTAATCTGCCCGAAAGTTTATAAATATATCTATATTTCATCGGCTTTATTATTAATTGGTATTATACTTAAAATAAACTACAAAGCGTTTTTAATATTTCTGTTCTCCACGGGGTTTATGCTTTATGTATTTGTCCATATTTGGTTTGAAGGAGTACCGTATCAAAAATTCTTTTTAATTACGCTCATTTTAGTTTTCTGTTCAATGATTTTACACTCAAAATCAAAATTTGATAATATTATGCTGCAAATCTCTTTATCTATTTTTCTTGCAGTATCTTTTTACGTTTTTAATCCGGTAAAATTAATAGAACAAGAGATAAAATATAAATTTACAAATACAAAAGAAATAGCGGATTTTTATAACAAGAATATTAAATCAAATAAAAAAATTTTTCTTGTCGATATATCTTATGTTCTTGATGATACCTGGAAAGTTTTTTTGCACTCAATAGATGGAGTAAATTACAAACCGAAAGATGACTATGTACAAAAAATTAATGAAGAAATACAAAAAAGACCTTTTGCGCAGTATTTGATTGTAAACAGTAAATACAGAAAATTTATAAATCAGACAAATTATATTCCTGTAATAAAAATAAATTATAGGGACAGAGTATCAGTATATGGTTTTAATGCGGAAGAATACTATTACCTTTATAAAATAAGGAGTTAATATGGATATAAAAAAATTTTTATATAAATATATTTTAAAACGAAAATATTACAAATACGGGAAATGCAACAGATGCGGCGATTGCTGCACTAAAATACATGTTAAGCATGAACTTGGAATTATAAAAGATGAAGAAGAATTTAGAACGCTGCAAAAACTGCACCCGTTTTATGCAGCACTTGAAATTGCAGAGAAGGATGAAAAAGGACTGGTATTCAGATGTAAAAATTTTGATAAAGAAAAACATATATGCAAAATTCATTACAAACGTTCTATTATCTGCCGAAAATATCCGGACGAAAAGATATTTGAATTTAAAGGCTACATAAGCGAAAAATGCGGATATTATTTTAAACCGATAGAAAGCTTTGCGGAAGTTCTTGAAAAAAGCAGGCTGAAAAATCAAAAGTCCGGTAAAATAACCCCAATTTTTTAGTAATCAATAATAGACTGTATTCTAATTCATAATTTTATTCAATAATCTTTGCAAGATATTGATAATAAGGATTTTTGGGATATTTGGAAGCTGTTTCAATTATTTTCTCTTTTGATATATATCCCATCCTGTAAGCTACTTCTTCCAGACAGGCAATTTTTATGCCCTGACTGTCTTCTACAGCTTTTATGAATGCAGCTGATTGTATTAAAGAATCATGAGTTCCCGTATCAAGCCAGGTAAAACCGCGACCTAATATCTCAACATATACATTTTCATTTTTTAAATAAGTATTATTTAAATCTGTTATTTCAAGTTCATTTCTGGCTGAAGGCTTTTGATTTTTAACATATTCCACAACATTATTATTATAAAAATATAATCCCGTAACAGCATATTTTGATTTTGGTTTATCGGGTTTTTCTTCAATAGAAAGTACTTTACCGTTATTATCAAATTCAACTACCCCAAAGCGTTCGGGGTCTTTAACAGGATATGCAAAAAGCGTTGCCCCTATTCCCTGTTCCGTTCTTTTTACTGCATTTTTAAGCATTTTAGTAAATGACGGACCATAAAATATATTATCGCCCAAAATAAGAGCAACAGAATCTTTTCCTATAAATTCTTTTCCTAAAATAAATGCTTGAGCAAGCCCATCGGGACTTGGCTGAACAACATAAGAAAAATTTACACCAAGATTACTTCCGTCACCTAACAATTTCTTAAAATTAGGAATATCGGAGGGAGTAGAAATAATAAGAATATCCTTTATTCCTGCAAGCATTAAAACAGAAACAGGGTAATATATCATAGGTTTATCATATATGGGAAGCAGTTGTTTAGATACCGCAATAGTGGAAGGATAAAGACGTGTGCCTGAACCTCCTGCAAGAACTATTCCTTTCATTCACACCTCAATTCCAAATATTCTTTTAATGCAGTTTCCCATTTTCTGCATATTCTGTTATTTTCCAAAACACTGTTTTTAGGGCGTTTTGCTTTACGGGGAAACTCCTCGGTAGTGCAGGGTTTTAAATTAACATCAGCTCCATATAGTTCAAAAATCTTTTGCGCAAACCCGAACCAGCTTGTTTGACCGCTTCCGCAAATATGATAAGTGCCGTATGGCATAGTTTCACTAATTATTTTAACAATTCCGTTTGAAAGCTCAACAGTCCAAGTAGGACAGCCTATCTGGTCATCAACAACTTTCAATTCTTCTTTATCCTTTAATGAAATCATTGTTTCAACAAAGTTTTTGCCGTGGTGCCCGTATAACCAGCTTGTACGGGTGATGTAGTGTTTTTCGTTTTTTCTTACCGCATTTTCACCTGCAAGTTTTGAAGCTCCATATACATTGATAGGATTTGTTTTATCCTCAGGCTGATATTTTCCTTTTTTTGTACCGTCAAAAACGTAATCCGTAGAAATATATAAAATAGGTATATCTGCTTTTTTGCAGGCATTTGCAATATTTTCAGTTCCTGTTTCGTTAATTTTAAATGCAAGTTCTTTTTCTTCTTCAGCTTTATCTACATTAGTATAAGCAGCACAATGAATAACAAAATCGGGCTTATTAAAATCAAATACTTCTTCAATATTCTGTTTATCGGTAATATCCAAAATATTTCTGCCTGTTTCAATAACATCAAAGTATTCATCCTCTAAAATAGGGCATAAATCTTGACCTAACATGCCATTTGCCCCTGTTACCAATATTTTCATTTAATAATACCCATTTTTTTATTTTCTATACTTTTTATCCAGTCAGGATTATTTAAATACCAGTCAATTGTTATTTTTATACCTTCTTCAAAAGTCAAGGAAGGTTTCCAATTGAGTTCCGATTGTATTTTATCGTTTGAAATAGCATAACGGCGATCGTGTCCGAGTCTGTCTTTTACATATTCTATTGAAGAATCGTCTTTACCCATAGCCTGTAAAATCAATCGTGTAATTTCCATATTTGTTTTTTCGTTATGACCGCCTATGTTATATATTTCACCTACTCTTCCTTTATGCAGAACAACATCAATTGCTCTGCAATGGTCATAGACATAAAGCCAATCCCGAACATTTAATCCGTCACCATATACGGGAACTTTTTCACCTTTTAATAATTTTGAAATAAAGAAGGGAATAAGTTTTTCAGGATATTGATAAGGACCGTAATTATTAGAGCAACGTGTATTTAACACCGGCATTTTATAGGTTTCATAATAAGCACGGACAAGCAAATCAGCACTTGCCTTTGAAGCAGAATAAGGGCTGTTTGGGGCAATCGGAGTAGTTTCGTAAAAATATCCTGTTTTTCCGAGAGTTCCATATACTTCATCAGTCGAAACCTGTAAAAATCTTTGTATCTTAGCTTCTTTAGCCGCCTGCAATAAATTTAAAGTACCCTGAACATTTGTTTCTATAAATATTTCAGGTTCTGTAATAGAACGGTCAACATGGCTTTCCGCTGCAAAATTCACTATTGCATCAATACCCGAATTAACAAGTTCGCGCACAAGTTTTTTATCGCATATATTACCGTGAACAAATGTATAATTACGATTATTTTTTACATCATTAAGATTTTCTATATTTCCTGCATAAGTCAAAGCATCAAGATTAATTACTTTATAGTCAGGATAACTGTTTAAAATGTGGCGTACAAAACAACTGCCTATGAAGCCTGCCCCGCCTGTTACAATAATTTTCATTATAAATCCTCAATAATATCTTTTAAAAAGGGCTGTAATTTGTCTTTTTCACTTAAAACCGGAGTAAAATCAATATCCCAGTTTATATTAATTTCAGGGTCATTCCAACGTATTCCCCTGTCATGTTCTTTTGAATATTCGCCCGAGGCTTTATATAGTATTTCAGCGGTATCTGATAATACGACAAAACCGTGAGCAAAGCCCTCCGGAATATAAAACATGTGTCTGTTTTCATCTGAAAGTATTTCAGATGTCCATTTTTTAAAAGTCGGCGAACTTTTTCTCAAGTCAACTGCAACATCTAAAATTTTTCCCTGAATACATCTTACAATTTTAGCCTGAGCTTTAGGCGGAATTTGAAAATGTAATCCTCTCAAAACACCTTTTGTTGATTTGGAGTGATTATCCTGATTAAATTCCTCTGTTATTCCGTTTAATACGAAGTCGGACTTTTTAAACGTTTCAAGAAAAAAACCGCGTTCATCATTAAAAACCCTTGGAATAATAAGCTGAACATCTTTAACATCTGACTTTTTAAATTCAAACGGCATATACTAACCCTCTTTAGTAGAATATTATAACAAAAATCATAATTTTTACAACATTATGAACAGGTACAACTGCCAAAAGCTCTTAAATTATGCCTATATTATTTTTGCTGACCGGCTGCTTTTAACCTTGCTAATGCTCTAGCCAGAGCATTATTTGCAAGTTTTATATCTTTTTCTGTTTCAGCTTTTCCGATTAGTGCTTCCGCACGTTCTTTTGCAAGCTGCGCTCTTGCAGTATCTATATCTCCGCCAAGTTCGGCAGCTTCCGTTAATATTACGGCTTCATTATTTTTAAACTGAAAAGCACCGCCCATTATTGAAAATATCTGTTCGTCGTTTCCTTTTTCTGCTTTAGCTGTTCCTATTGCAAGAACAGACATAAACGGTATATGATTTGGTAATATGCCAAAACTGCCTGAAATTCCATGAGCATATATAGCATCTACATCATTTTCATAAACAATTTTTTCAGGTGTTATTATTTTAAAATGTATTGTCTTTTCACTCATATTCAAGCCTATTTCATATTCTTAGCTTTTTCAAGAACATCTTCAATTGTACCTGTCATATAAAAAGCCTGTTCGGGAATATTATCATATTTACCCTCAATAATACCTTTAAAACTTGCAATTGTATCTTCCAGTTTTACATATTTTCCTTTAATACCCGAGAATTGTTCTGCAACATTAAACGGCTGTGATAAAAATTTCTGAATTTTTCTTGCCCTATTTACTGTTTCTTTATCTTCTTCGCTTAATTCATCCATACCTAAAATTGCAATAATATCTTGTAATTCCTGATATTTTTGAAGGATTTCAAGTACTTTTCTTGCTGTGTTATAATGTTCTTCTCCGACTATCAACGGGTCAAGAGCTTTAGAGTTTGAAGCAAGAGGATCAACAGCCGGATATAAACCTAAGGAAGCAATCTGTCTTGATAAAACGGTTGAAGCATCAAGATGAGAAAAAGTAGTAGCAGGAGCGGGATCAGTCAAATCATCAGCAGGAACATAAATTGCTTGAACTGATGTAATCGAACCATCTTTTGTTGATGTAATTCTTTCTTGCAGTTCACCCATTTCATTTGCAAGAGTCGGCTGATACCCCACTGCAGAAGGCATTCTTCCAAGTAATGCAGAAACTTCGGAACCTGCCTGAACAAATCTGAAAATGTTATCAACAAACAGCAAAACATCCTGTTTAGAATAATCTCTAAAGTACTCTGCAGCTGTAAGTGCAGATAAACCGACTCTCATTCTCGCACCAGGCGGTTCATTCATCTGCCCGTATATAAGTGCAACTTTATCAATTACTCCCGACTCTTTCATTTCATTCCAAAGGTCGTTGCCTTCTCTTGTTCTTTCGCCTACTCCGCCGAAAACAGAAACACCTGCGTGTTCAGAGGCTATATTATGTATTAATTCCATGATTAAAACGGTTTTACCTACACCTGCACCGCCAAATAAACCTATTTTACCGCCTTTTTGGTATGGCTGTAAAAGGTCAATTGCTTTTATTCCTGTTTCTAAAATTTCTATATCAGTATTTTGGTCAACCAGAGCAGGAGATTTTCTGTGAATTGGCAGATAAGTATCGGTATCAATACAGCCCGCATTATCTACAGGTTGCCCGAGTACATTCAATATTCTGCCTAAAATACTTTTACCTACGGGAATTTTTATGGGTTCACCTGTATTTACAACTTTCATTCCTCTTTTTATTCCGTCAGTCGAACTCATTGCAACAGAACGGACTTTATTTTCACCTAAATGCTGTTGGACTTCCGCTGTTATTTTATTTTTATCATCAAGCATAATTTCTACAGCATCATAAATCTCCGGTAAAATTCCGGAAGAAAACTCTACATCAATAACAGGTCCTATAACCTGAGTAATTGTTCCTTCTTTTTCGACAGTCAATGTCATATGGTTTTCCCCCCTTTTTCTACCGATTATAATAAGTTCAAACAGTCCTTTTTATAAAAAACAACATACTGTCATTATACTATCATAATCAAAATTTGTAAAACACATGTGCTATTTCATAATTTGGACAAAATATACAACAGAAAGTATATTCTGTTGCATAAGTCTAAAAATTATTTATAATAAAGCATTAACGGCATGTCAGGGGATACATTAATTTATGAAAAAACAATAAAAAACAA
>CAJOJP010000090.1 GCA_905234915.1 Candidatus Gastranaerophilales bacterium | reverse complement strand
TTGCTCACGATAAACGGCATTCCACGGTGAAACCTCATCGGTTCCACCGTGTCAGCCTCTGTTCGCAAGCCGCACATTCAACCCAAGAGCCGCAAACTCGCTTACGCTCAAACAGTGCGGTTCTTTCTGTTGTTTCATTAACAATTTTTAAATAACCGAACCTTTTAATTCAATAAAAAATCTAAAACTGACAGAATTGAAAATTTATATATTATAATTGATATAAAAGGTAAAAATAATTTAATGTTTGTCTATAATGAAAAATATAAAAGCAGAAAAGAAGGATATTATTATAGCTGCGCGTGGATAGAACACGGGATTGTATTTTTTCCGCAAAAGCTTGCTTTTTGCTGCCATTGCGGACATCTTGGCGGCGGAAATACTTTAATAAGAAATAATTTCAGCGGTCAAAAAATTAATTGGGAACATTTTAATAAAACAAAACAAATGTTTAGAAATTTTCATAAAAAAGGAAAAATTAATTCCTCCTGTATTGACTGTCCTTTTCTTGAATATAAAAAATGGGGAGAAGAAAACTTTATTGAAAATCTTTATATAAGTCATTGGACTTATTGCAATTCAAAATGTATATACTGTTATGAACGTCAAAATCCCGAAGAATTTGCTTCTAATTCAAATTACAAAGTACTGCCGATAATAAAAGAACTTCATGAAACAGGTATGCTTAGAGCAGGCGGAAAAATATATTTTGGCGGCGGTGAACCGTGTATGCTCGACGAATTTGAAGACTTAATTACCTATTTTCTGGATAATTTTTACTGGGGAATAAGAGTTCATTCTTCAGGAATTAAATATAGTCCTGCAATGGCGCGTGCAATAGAAGAAGTAAGAGGCTATATGATTGTATCCGTAGATTCAGGAAGCAGAGAAGTATATAAAAAAATTAAACAGGTAGATTGCTATGATAAAGTCCGTGATAACATAAGAAAATACGCACTTAAAACAAATTTTAAAGGCAGATATCTTGTAAGCGCGAAATATATTATAATTCCGGGTATTAACGATAATAAAGAAGAAATTGAAAAATGGCTTCAAGCTAATTATGATGCAGGTATTTGGACTACAGCTCTGGATGTTGAAGAAAATTGGTACAGAGAACATCGTAATAATATCCCTGAATATATTTTCGATATTATTAAATATGCAAAAAAACGTTCCGATAAGTTAAATACAAACTTTGAAATGTATGAACGGCTTGAAAATATGCTTCAAGATGAATATAAAAAAAATAAACGGCATATTGTTAAATTAAAACCCTTAAAAGCAATCTAGTAGAACGTCCTGTAAATAAATATACTAAATAAAATAAAAATATATGAATTGAAAGACCATAGACGAAGTTATTTAAAAATTGTTAATGAAACAAATTAAAAAAACAATATGCCGTTTTATTGAAATCTATTTATTTAAACTATAAAGATATTTAATTAATCGGCTGACTTATTATATAGTTTCCATATCAAAATACTTGTTATCAAGTTTTATTTATGTAATAATTTCTGTGAAAGAGAGCTGAGATGTCTGATTACAATTTGGTATATCTTTTAAATGATAAAATTTATATTAATTTAACAAACAGCTGTACAAATAATTGTGTGTTCTGTATAAGAAATATTAAAGATGATGTCGTCGGAACAAATTTATTTTTGGATAATGAAAATGTAAAAGCTGAAGATGTTATTGCTCAGCTTAAAACTTTTAAAAATAATATAACGGAAGAAATTGTATTTTGCGGCTATGGTGAACCCATGTTAAAATTAGATATATTAAAAAAAGTTGCAGAATTTATTAAAGAAAATTATCCTGACGTAAAAATAAGAATAAATACCAACGGTCATGCAAATCTTGTATATAAAAGAAATGTTCTTCCCGAATTAAAAGGTCTTATTGATAAATTTTCCGTGAGTTTAAATGCTGAAAATGAAACTGCTTATAATAAAATCTCACTTCCTAACATACAAAATGCCTATAATAGTGTAAAAGAGTTTATAAAAGAGGCTGTAAAACAAGGTTTTGATACAACTGCAACAATCGTAACTCATTATAAAGATTATAATGTTGATATTAAAAAATGTATGGAAATAACAGCAGAATTGGGCGCAAAATTTAGAGAGCGGCCCTGGATAGAAAACGGATATTAATAATATGAAAATAAGAGCTGTAAGAATAACTCCAACACCGTTAAAAGCAAAACAAACTCAACAAAACGGCTTGAACTTAAATAAAAATATTAATCAAAACTCAAAAAGCGCATCGGATAACGGCTATTTTTATATTGAAAAAGTTTTAAATAATCGTAATGATAAGCAAAAAAGCTTTTTAGGAAAAGTAATAAGTTTTTTTAATTAATATAAAAGACTGTAAAACAAACAGAAAGGACAATAAATGAACATTCTTGACAAAATTATGAAACCAACATCGATTGCCGTAGTTGGTGCTTCAACAAAAGAACATACTATCGGTTCCGATATTATGAAAAGATTACAGGAATACAAATTTACCGGTAAAATATACCCTGTTAATCCTAAAGGCGGAGTTATAGAAGGTTTACAGGCATATACCAACGTTAATGAAATACCCGGTGATGTTGATTTGGCAATTATAGTAGTTAATGCAAAATTTGTACTTGATACTATTGACCAATGCCATACAAAAGGTATTAAAGGTTTATGCATAATTACTGCAGGTTTTAAGGAAACCGGCAAAGAAGGTGCGGAACTTGAAAAACAATTATTGAATAAAGTCAGAGAATATGGAATGAGATGTGTAGGTCCCAACTGTTTAGGAGTTGTAAATACACACAAAGATATAAGAATGGACGGTTGTTTTGCCGAATCACTTCCCGAACGCGGAAATATCGGTTTTGTATCTCAATCAGGAGCACTCGGCGGCGGTATTTTAAATATATTAAAAGATTTAAATCTCGGATTTGCTCAGTTTATTTCCATTGGTAATCAGGCTGATGTTAATGCAGAAACAGCTTTGGAATACTGGGAAAATGATGAAGACGTTAAACAAATTCTTTTATATATGGAATCAATTCAAAATCCTGCTAATTTTAGAAAATTAGCAAGCAGAATTACTAAGAAAAAACCGGTACTTGCATTAAAAGCCGGAAGAAGTGCAGCAGGAGCAAGTGCAGCATCTTCTCATACAGGTTCTTTAGCGGGAGCCGATAAAGCTGCTAATGCTTTATTAATGCAGTCAGGCGTAATCAGAGAATATTCTTTAAAAAACTTATTCTCAACCGCAAAAGTTTTTGCAAACTGTCCTATTCCTAAAGGCGATAGAGTCGCTATTATTACAAACTCCGGCGGCCCGGGTATTATGGCTACCGATGCTGTTTGTGAATACGGTATGCAAATGGCTAAAATATCTGACGAAACTAAAGATAAATTAAGAAGCTTCCTGCCTTCAGCGGCTTCCGTAAAAAATCCTATTGATATGATTGCTTCTGCGCCTATCGAACACTATAAGCAAACACTTGAAACTGTTATAGCTGATGATAACGTCGATATGATTATGGTAATTTACTTGCCGTTCTTAGGCTTAAAAGATATTGACGTTGCAAAAGCCGTTATGGAAATTAAAGCGAAATATCCGCATAAACCTGTTATCGGTGTATTTATGACAAAAAATGAATTTTTCACTAAATTGTCGGATATGAATGTTAATATGCCGTTCTTTATGTATGCTGAAGAAGCAGCTGACGGATTTAACAGGTTAAATCAACAAAGATTATGGATGAACCGCCGAGAAGGTAAAATGCCATGTTTTGATGTTGACAGAGAAAGAGCTGCTAATATAATTCGTAAATCACTTGAAGAAAACAGAGCTCAATTAACTACGCGCGAATCAATTGATGTTCTTGATGCTTACGGTATAAGAGTCTGCAAATCGGGTTTTGCAACAAATCTTGATGAAGCAGTTACGGTTGGTAATTCAATCGGATATCCCGTAGTAATGAAAATGACTTCAAAAACTACTTCTCACAAAACAGATGTTGGTGGTGTTCGTGTAAACATTCAATCAGAAGAACAATTAAGAGCCGAATATAACGATTTGATTGCTAAATTAACTGAAAAAGGCTTAATAGACGGACTTGAAGGTGTTATTATTCAAGAAATGGTTAAAGGTAATCGTGAAATGGTTTGCGGTATCGCAACTGATCCTCAGTACGGTCCTATGATGATGTTCGGTTTAGGCGGTGTATTTATTGAAGTTATGAAGGATGTAACTTTCAGAATTGCTCCTTTAACTGATGTTGATGCCGAAGAAATGATTAAGTCGGTAAAAGCATATAAACTTCTTGAAGGAGCAAGAGGTACAACACCTGCAAAAATGGAACAAATCAGAGAAACACTTTTAAGACTTTCTCAATTAGTCAGCGACTTCAAATTTATTGATGAACTTGATATAAATCCATTGTTAATTTCAGAAAAAACAGGTGAAGGTATAGCGGTTGACGGTCGTATAAAAGTAAGACTCGAAGAAGCAAAAGAAACTTTAAAAGATTGCTGTACCTGCGGAGCTTGTAATTAATTTAATATTAATTTTAAAGAAAAAACTGTTCTTTTTGAACAGTTTTTTTTTGCTTTGGTTCAAATTTATCTTTTGTTACAATTTAGCAAAATTAATAATTATTTGTTTTTAAGCGAAAAACACATTACTCTTTAGAAAGGAATTTTATGCAAATAATTAATGAAAATTATAAGGTTAATTTCTGTAAGAATGTTGAAATGCAAGATAAAAAAACACAGATATATACAAAAACTTCCGAAATCCCCTCAGATAGTTTTGAACCTGCTGTATCAAAAAAATCACAAGTAAACTTTTTAGACAAATTAAAAAATTTCTTTACCTTACCGCCTGAAAAAAAATATGAAAACTTTATTAATGAGGCAGAAACAAAAATAGAACAGGCAGCTAATGATTTTAAAGAAATTAATAAAAAATCAATTGAATTTTATAATGAAGCAAGTGAAATTTTAGATAAAACAAAAAATCATATTATTGATAAAAATATAAGAATAAATGCCGTAAAATATCGTGGTAATTTATATAGTGCCGTAGGAATAATTGATGATAACGGATATGTTAATAGAATTATACAATCCAAAAACGGAAAAATTCATACTGTCTATGATATAAAAAGTAAATTAAAATCAGGTAATAAGCAACTTTATGAGGGGAAACCGTCACAGGAAGTCATTGCTGATTGTTATTTTTATGACTGGGATGAGAAAAATAATCCCCAAATAGGTTTTATGAAAGATGTAAAAAATTCGGCGTCGGAATTTAATGCTTCTTATGATGTAAAACATGGCGGCATAAAAAGAGTTTCTAAAAATAAAGATAAATCTCCTATTGCGCTATATGCAACGATTAAAGGAAAAGCATATAATTTTAAATTTAATTACGGAAAAAAAGAAGCTGAACAAGTTTCATACTGTAATTTTGGCGATGATAAAAGCAGAACAAGATACATAAAAACAAAATCTTCTTTTATAAAAAAATTTAACGAAAAAAAAATGTATATAAAATATGAAAATATGCAAAACAGACCTGACAGGCGTTTAGTAATCATACATCCTAAAAGAGGAATTAAAGATTACAGCTGGAATATATAAACAGCAATTCGGTTCATTTTAGCCAAATAAATGATATCCTGTAATAAAAGAGCATATAAGGAAAATTATAGAAAGTACATAGGTAACATGATTTAAACCTTTTTCAGCACTTTTCTGTGAGGAAAATAAACTTGCTGCTCCTCCGATTGCACCGATACCATCACCCTTTGGCGAATGTAATAAAACCAATAGTATTAATAAAACGGCTGTTACTATTTGAATTGTCCAAATTGTTGTCAACATTTTTAGTTCCTCTTTATTCCTTTTCTATTGAATTTAACACAAACAAAAGTTTTTTTGAAATAATATTAATATCTGCATTTTTTATAAGTAATTTTTTTATTTTAGATTTTTCTCCGCTTAAAATTGAAATTTTTGATTTATTTACTGAAAAAATTTCCGAACAAAAATTTATAAGTTCTTTATTTGCTCGATTTTCAACAGCAGGAGATGATATTTTAATTTTTACATAATTATCTGTATAATCGGTGATTTTGCTAAAAGATGAATTAGGAACAAGTTTTACATTAAAAATTACACCATCTTTATTTGTTTGCAATATATCAAAAGTATTATCCATAATTAAATTATATAATAATATTCTTAAATTTTTTTATACTTTATCAAATCTAAAAATGTAAAAAAGACACAATTAAAATATTGTGTCTTTTAAACAAAACTCTGTTAGTATTTATTGTGCTTCTAAGTGTTTCTTTTCCAACATAGAAGGCAATCCGATGAGTAAAAAATACATGAGTCCTGCAAATAAAACCAGATAGAAACCATCCATAACACATTTCCTTTATATTCTGCGCTACAATTATAAAATACCCAAAATACTGGTTTTTTAAACATTTTTATCATATAATTTTGATTAATTATGGAAAAATTTAAATTAAAAAAATTATTATCAGGAATGTGCTGTAGTGTATGCAAGCATGATTTTGATGAAAATGCAATAACAATAATGAGAGAAGAAAAAGAACTTATTGTTTTAAGAATAATTTGCCCTGAATGTGGAAAAGGCTTTGGAATTGCACTTTTAGGTGCAGGGCAGGACTGCCTAAAAGAAGATGAGCCATTAGAATTTAAACCCTGTCCCAAACCTATAGATTATAACGATGTATTAGATGCGCATAATTTTATAGATAAACTTGAAAAAGACTGGACTAAATATATTCCTGATAATCTAAAAAGTTATTAAATATTTTACCTCTCTTTATATAAGCTCATCATTCTGTAATAATATCGAATGTCTTTTTCATCAGCATTGCTTAGTATTTCATTTATTAAAACTAAAAGTTCTTCTTTGGTTTTAACATGGCGGAAATCAAATAACTCACGTTCTGTTACACCTAGTACATCAATAATTTTTTCCAATGTTTTTGCTGTAACAAATTTTTTCCCCCGTTCCAAATTGCTCATATTAGGGATATTAAGTCTGACAGCTTCCGCAAATTTTTCCTGTGTTATATTTTTACTTTTTCTTATTTCTTGTATTCTGGCACCTAATTTTTCTTGCAATGAACTCATATAAAATCCCCTAATAAAATACTATTATTTATAGCTTATAATTTTAATTTTTTTTTAAGATAAAAATATTGCATAACTTATTGTTTTATGCTGATTTAATAACTATAAATTTAGCATTTAAGGAAAATAAACAAATTGTATAAACAAATAAACTATATGTTTAATACGCTATTTTTTAAGAAAGATACAGCTAATCCGCCATGGGATTATGACTTTCTGATGAATTTAGAGGAAAGCGAATACCCGCGTTACTTATCTAAACTGTTTAAGATAAGAACGGGAGAAGAACTGCCGCTAAAAAGATATATTATTGATAAAAACAAATGTAAAACCTTTAATCAAAAAATACAATACATAAAGTTATACGGAATAACACCTTTAATGCGTGATTGCACGGATAAGGTAAAAGTAAGAGATTATGTTCGTGAAAAAATTGGTGCTGAATATTTAAAGCCTGTACTTCAATTAGTTAGGAGTGATGAGAGTGGAGTTAGTAGCAATAATTTAAATTTTTCACTCTCAACTCTTAACACTCCGATCTTCGATAAAATCGACTTTGAAAAACTCCCCTGTAGTTTTGTAATCAAGTGCAATAACGGCTGCAAACGGCAGTTTATTATTAAAAATAAACAAGAAT
>CAJOJP010000089.1:7944-8636 GCA_905234915.1 Candidatus Gastranaerophilales bacterium | reverse complement strand
GATTCAGATGCGGACAGTGATGCTGATAGTGACGCTGATTCCGATGCAGACAGCGACGCCGATAGCGATGCAGATTCAGACGCGGACAGCGATGCAGATTCAGACGCGGACAGCGATGCAGATAGTGACGCTGATAGTGACGCAGATTCCGATGCAGATAGCGACGCAGATAGCGATGCGGATTCCGACGCAGATTCCGATGCAGATAGCGACGCAGATAGCGATGCGGATTCCGATGCAGATAGCGACGCGGACAGTGATTCGGATTCCGATGCAGACAGTGACGCAGATTCGGATGCAGATAGCGATGCTGATTCCGATGCGGACAGCGATGCAGACAGCGACGCCGATAGCGATGCAGATTCAGACGCGGATAGCGATGCTGATTCCGATGCAGATTCAGACGCAGATTCGGATGCAGATAGCGATGCAGACAGTGACGCAGATAGCGATGCAGATTCAGACGCAGATTCGGATGCAGATAGCGATGCGGATTCCGATGCAGATTCCGATGCAGATTCCGATGCAGATTCAGATGCAGATTCAGACGCAGATAGCGATGCTGATTCCGATGCAGATAGCGATGCTGATTCCGATGCAGATAGCGATGCTGATTCCGATGCCGATAGTGACGCAGATTCGGATGCAGATAGCGATGCAGATTCCGATGCAGATTCAGACGCGGACAGCGA
>CAJOJP010000089.1:0-7821 GCA_905234915.1 Candidatus Gastranaerophilales bacterium | reverse complement strand
GATTCAGATGCGGACAGTGATGCTGATAGTGACGCTGATTCCGATGCAGACAGCGACGCCGATAGCGATGCAGATTCAGACGCGGACAGCGATGCAGATAGTGACGCAGATTCAGATGCAGACAGCGACGCAGATTCAGATTCAGACAGTGATGATGATGGTCTTGCGCCATTACCACCAGGTTTGGATGACGAACCTAAAGAACCTAACGGAGAAAATCTTGGCAATGACAGCGACTCGGATTCCGACAGCGACTCTGATTCCGACAGCGACTCAAGCTCTGACAGTGGCTCAGGTTCAGGCAGCGGCTCAGGCTCATGAGATGATTGTAAAAAACCAAATCCTGAAAAAGAAGATTAATAAAGATATAAAAAATAGGCTATCAGAAATAAATGATAGCCTATTTTTTATGTATAAATAAACTAATAAATATTACATATTAACATTAAAAAATGTAAAGTAATTAAAAAAAAAATTTTTTTCTCGTTTAAAATTTTATTTGTTTATTAATTTTTTTGAAAAAATTTTTAAAAATAAAAAAAATAAATTAAATAAAAATATAAATTTTAAATTTTTCATGGATTTTAAAAAACTTTACAATTTAAACAACCATGCAGTTTTTTGACATTTAAAAATAGCTCAATATATAATCTGTTTATAATATAGGAGATTGAAAATATGAATAAACAGAAAATTATTGACTACAAAAAGACATTAACAAAAGAAGAAATTAAAAAAATTGTTGAAGAAAATAATATTGAGTTCATTAAACTTGAATTTTGCGACATTAACGGCATTATGAAAAACCTTTCAGTTCCTTGTGAACAATTAGAAAGCGTAATGAACAATGAAATTATGCTGGATGGTTCTTCCATAAAAGGTTTTAGGAGTATAGAAACATCAGATATGTATTTCTATCCCGATTTAAAAACTTTTGCAATAATTCCCTGGAGAAGTGATGACGATGTTAAAGTTGCAAGATTTATTTGTGATATTCATAATGCAGACGGTAGCCCGTTTGAAGGATGTCCGAGATGCAACTTGAAAAAAATGATAGCAAAGGCGGAAAAATTGGGCTACACAATGAATGTTGGACCTGAAGCCGAGTTTTTTATTTTTAAGCAGGATGAAAACGGAAATGCAGCATTAAAAACTTATGATAATGCAGGATACTATAGTGCTGCTCCTGTTGATAAAGGTGAAAATTTAAGAAGAATAATGGTAAAAACACTAAAAGAAATGGGGTTTGAAGTAGAAGCAAGCCATCATGAAGTTGCAAGAGGTCAGCACGAAATAGATTTTAAATACGCAGATGCCCTAACAACCGCTGATAACATTATGACGTTTAAATACGCGGTAACAGCCATAGCTGAACAAAACGGTGCAGTAGCATCTTTTATGCCGAAACCAATATTCGGCATAAACGGTTCCGGTATGCACTGTAATGTTTCATTGTTTAAAGACGGAAAAAATATTTTCTTTGCCCCCGATAGAACTTATCAGCTTTCAAAAGAAGCACTATACAGCATAGGAGGATTATTAAAGCATGTAAAATCGTTTACTGCTGTTACAAACCCCTTAATTAACAGCTATAAAAGATTAGTTCCCGGATATGAAGCACCTGTATATTTAGCTTGGAGTTTAGCAAACCGCTCGGCTTTAATCAGAGTTCCCGCAAAACGCGGCAATGCTACCAGAATAGAATTAAGGTCACCTGATCCGAGTTGTAACCCCTATTTGGCTTTAACCGTAATATTGGGGGCTATCTTAGATGGTGTAGAACATAAAATAGAACCGCCATTGCAGGTTGAAGAAAATATATATCAAATGACTACAAAAGAGCGTAAACGTGCAAAAATAGATTCTTTGCCATCAAGCTTAGATAAGGCACTTGAATTGTTGGAAGAAAATGAAATAATGAAAAATGCACTCGGCGATCATATATTTAATGAATTTATGACGGCAAAAGAAAAAGAATGTGATGCCTTTAGAACATACATTTCTCCATTAGAAGTTGAAATGTATTTGAATATGCAATAATCTAAATTCTTTCTTATATCGTATTAAAACTCTTATATTCACAAAAGGTGCATTTAAGCACCTTTTGCGAATAGTTCCCTATATATTTTAAATTTAAGGAGATATTATGACTCAGAAAATTAAATCAGCTGAGACTTCAGTTGTGCTGAAAAAAATTAAAGACGAAAACAAAGAAAAGAAATACCAAAGAATTAAAAAAGTTTCTATTTTTACATCTGTTTTAATCATAGCTATACTAATCGGTTCAATATTTGCAATTAAAGGAACAGGCTTTATTAGTTCAAACGACGCATCAAATATAAGTAATGCTGATACTGTATTTATGATAATATCATCAATACTTGTAATGCTTATGACTCCGGCTTTGGCATTATTCTACGGAGGTATGGTAAGAAAGAAAAATGTCTTAGGTACTATAATGCAAAGTTTTGCTGCATTAGGTATTGTTTCAATTATTTGGTTTTTATACGGATACAGTTTAGCTTTTGGCGGTGATGTCGCAAATTTAATCGGAAACTTCGATTTTATTATGCAGAAAAATGTTTCTTTAGCCTCCATTGAAGGAGGTACAATACCCGAGCAATTATTTTTTATATTTCAAATGATGTTTGCGTGCTTAACTCCTGCTCTTATTACAGGGGCTTTTGCCGAAAGGTTTAAATTTAAAAGTTATTTATTATTTTTAATTTTATGGATAACATTTATTTATTGCCCTTTAGCTCATTGGGTTTGGGGCGGAGGTTGGATTAGTAAAATAGGCGGACTTGATTTCGCAGGAGGCTTAGTCGTTCATATCGCATCAGGTGCAGCAGCACTTGCTTGCTGTATTATGCTCGGTTCAAGAAAAGGTTATAAAAAAGAAAATATGCCTCCTCATAATTTAACATTAACCTTTATAGGTTTAATGTTTCTTTGGGTTGGCTGGTTCGGATTTAACTCCGGTAGTGCATTAAGTGCTTCTACGTTAGCAATAACAGCTTTTGTTAATACTCAATTAGGAGCAGCAGCGGGACTCTTAGCCTGGATTGGAACAGAATACCTGCATAGAGGCAAAGTAACCGTTTTAGGCGGTATGTCAGGAACTTTAGCGGGACTTGTCGGTATAACACCTGCCTGCGGTTTCGTAACTCCTGTTTCATCAATCATAATAGGAATTATTACGGGAATGATATGTTATGTATTAACCACTTTTAAAGGATTTTTTAAATATGATGATTCTCTTGATGTAATCGGTATCCACGGTACGGGCGGCATAGCCGGTTCAATTCTGACGGGTATTTTTGCTACCGTTTTAGTTAACTCTGATGGAGCAAACGGGCTTTTTTACGGCAGTCTTGAACTCTTTAACGCACAAATTATATCAACAATTGCAAGTGTTTTATTTGCATTCTTTGGAACACTTTTAATTCTATACATAACAAATAAAATTTCACCGATAAGAGTATCGGAATTTGAAGAAATGCAAGGGCTTGATATATCTCAACATGGGGAAAATGCATATAGATTACAGATATAATGCCAAGACAAAAGGAGATAATATGAAAAAAATAGAAGCAATAATTAAACCATATAAAATTGAAGAAATAAAAAATTCACTTGTTGAAATAGGAATACATGGTATGACCGTAACTTATGTTGAAGGTTTCGGCTCGCAGGGCGGTCATACTGAAAGTTACAGATCAGCTGAAATTGCAGTAAGTTTTCTTCCCAAAATCAAAATAGAAATTGTTGTAGATAATGAAAAACTCGAAAATGTAATTGAGGCTATAATTAAACACGCAAAAACAGATTCAGACGGAGCAATAGGTGATGGCAAAATTTTTATTTACAATATTGAAAACGCAATCAGAATAAGAACAGGGGAAGAAGGTTCAGTTGCATTATAAAATACTTATGATAATCTTATTTTTAGCACTGCCCTCTTTTGCTATTGAAGAAATTTTGCTCGAAAAAGAAAAAAGCGTAAAATCGGAAAAGTTTAATATAGAAACCTTTATACATCAGCCCTATTTATTTTCTTTTAGAAATTACAGAGCAAAATTGGAAGAAAAAGGCATTGATTTTCAAAGTTCTTATATTATTGATACTTTTGCAATTAATAACAGGTCAAAACGTATAAAAAAGGGAACATATCAAGGGTTATACAATTTATCTCTTGATTTAGACAGCACGAAAATGAAACTGTATAAAGGCGGGAAATTCCATATTTTATACCAAGTCGGAAATAAAGGTGTTAATTCCATGGAATTTTTAAATTCTTATTCCGATTTAAGTTCTTATGATCCTATGAAATCAATTAATCAAATATCTGAGCTTTATTATGAACATAGTTTTAAAGACGATATTTTTAATATAAAAATAGGAAAGCAGGATGCAAATGCCGATTTTCAGGCACTTAATAACGGATTTGAATTTTTAAATTTGTCATTTTCTTATCTTGATAATACCCCGATGCCATTATACCCGAGTCAACAAACGGGAGTTCGAGTAAGGTTAAAATTACCGAAGGAAATTTATATTCAAGATGGTTTTTATGACGGTAATCTTAAAATCGGAGCCAATCCTAAGAGCTTTTTTACAGGGGAAAATAACTATCTGAATATGACAGAAGTATATAAAATCACTCATTTTAAAGGAAAAGAAGGAAAATATTTAATAGGTAATTGGATAAAGACAGGCAAATATGACTCTTATAAAGATAGTACCGAACGAAATAATTATGGATTTTACTTTGGATTTGAACAAAAACTTACAAACAGATTTGATGATAAATCAGGCGGATTAAGCGTTTTTTCCCAATTTGGCTATGCACAAGGTGATATTAATGATGTTCCATATTATTACGGGACAGGACTTATTTTTAAAGGTATATCGGAAAAAAGAAAAGAGGATTTAATCGGTCTTGCTTTCGGGTGGCATCAATTTAATCGCTATTTACACAGAATAGAAAATAATACGGCTGAAAAGGTTATTGAATTATTTTATAAAATAAAATTAACTGAATTTTTCTATATTCAGCCTGATATCCAATATATAATAAAGCCTTATGGAATAGAAAAAAATGCTTTCACTATTGGGTTAAGAAGCTGCATTATGTTTTAGATTGCCCGACCAATATTATTTATTTTGATTTAGCAGTAAGCAGTTTTTTATTCAGTTTTTTTATCATCGCATGGTCATCTTGAGGCTTTTTACCGGTTGTTGTTAAATAATTTCCGGTCATTATACCTTCCACGCAGGTATTTAATGCTAACTCTTGATTTTTATTACTTAATCTCATTCTGCCACCGCAAAAACGTAATACTGATTTAGGATTTACAATTTTAAATATAGCAAGAGTCCTCAAAATATTTTCTTCATCAATTTTATCAAAATAATTTTCAAACGGGGTGTTTTTTATAGGCATTAAAATATTTATAGGTATAGATTCAGGTTGAATTTCCGCTAATTCAAGAGCCATTTCTATACGTTGTTCTATATTTTCGCCCATACCCAAAATTACGCCACAGCATAAACTCATTCCGTATTTTTTTACGATTTTACAGGTATTAAACCGTTCCTGCCAACTGTGTGTAGTACAAATTTCTTTATAATAAGATTTAGAAGTATTAATATTATGATGATATCTTTTTAAACCATGCAGTGCAAGCATTTTAGCTTGTTCATCATTTAAAATGCCAAGTGAAGCGCAGCTTTTTATTCCTTCTATTTTATTTATCTCATCTATATATTCAAGAATTTTATCAAAATTTTCTTCCTCGGGCGATTTTCCTGAGGTAACAACGGCAAAACGTATAACACCATTATTTCTTGCTTCTTTTGCTGCCTTTATTACTTTTTCTTTTTCTACTAAAGGATAATCATCAATATCAGTTCTATAATGAGAACTTTGCGCGCAATATTTGCAGTTTTGAGTACACTTGCCGTTTCTGGCATTTACTAATGAACAAAATTCAACGTTATTTGTCATATATTTTGATGAAATTGATAATAGTTCGTTTAAAGGAAGGTTATATATATTTAATAAATTTTCTCTATTCATGACTAAAAAACACTTTCAATAATACCGCCGCCAATGACAGTATCACCGTCATAAAATACGGCAGACTGCCCAGGGGCAATCGGATTTTGCAATTCTTCAAAAACTGCTTTAATTTTACCGTTATCAAGAAATGTAATTATTGCATGGCGCGGTTCTTGAGCTGAACGTATTTTAACATCACACTTAAAAGTTTCCGGTAGCTTTTCAAAATTAAAAGAAATATTACCGGCTATTAAACCTTCATTCAAAGAATCATTTTTATAAGCAACAACAACTTCATTCGTATCATTTCTAAGTTCTTTTACATATAATGGAGCTGCGGCTGCTACACCTATTCCTTTTCTTTGTCCGATTGTATAATTCCAAAAGCCGTTATGAGTGCCTAAAATTTTACCGTTAATATCAACTATATTGCCTTTTTTGGGCTCAGCTTCCAGTATATCGTTATAATCACCATTATAAAAATCCTGACTATCAGGTTTATCAGCCGTTTCAAAACCACATTTTCTTGCAATATTTCTAATTTCATCTTTTGTGTAATTTCCAAGCGGCAATAATGTTTTTGATAACTGTTCCTGCGTTAATCCGTAAAGAAAATACGATTGGTCTTTTTGAGGATTTATTCCTCTTTTTAAAAAGAATCTGCCATCTTTTTCTTCAATTTTTGCATAATGCCCGGTAGCAAATTTATCAAATTCAATACCGGACTTTCTTGCCAAATCAGGAAAAACTCCAAATTTTATAAACCTGTTGCAACGTACACAAGGATTAGGTGTTTTTCCTTGCATATATTCATTTTTAAAATATTTCAGAACAATTTCTTCATAATCCCTTGAACAATCAATAACAAAATGTTCTATTTTAAGCTTATTACAAACTTTTTTTGCCTGTTCAATATCCTCTTTTTCGTCAGGGCATAAGCAAGCACCGTGAGTATGAGCTAATGGTTTTAACGCAATTTTCTTTTCTAAATTGGTAAAAATATCACTTTTACCCCAATGTGACATGGTTGCACCGATAACTTCGCAGCCTTGTTCTTTTAGCAAAAAAGCAGCTACAGAAGAATCCACACCGCCTGACATTCCGACCAATACTTTCATTATGCCTCCTGATATTATTCACTATTTTTTAGGAGTATTTAAAATTTGAATAATATCGTTTGTAACATCTACACCGCCGGCATAAATAACACTGCTGTCAACAATAGCATCAAGCTTTTTTGAGACAGCAACCGATTTACAAGCCGCAAGTACATTATCCCTAATTGTTTTTTCTTTTTGTGCAGTTAAAGTATTAATTTTTTCAGCTTTAGCAGCAAACTCTTTCTGAACCTGATCTTCAAATGTTTTCTTTTGAATTGGAGATTCAATAGCTTTAAACTGTTTATCTTTGTCCAAAGCATACTGCCTGAGTTCAGCACTCTTATTATCAATTTCTTTATATGCATTGCGTGCAAAAGAATAATCGTTCAATACTTTATCAAAATCGGCATATCCGATTGTTGCGGCATTAACACATAAATTAGCACTAAATATAACGAATAATGCAGTAAAAATAAATTTAAGTCTTTTCATATTTCCTCCTGTTTCATGCATATTTTAACAAAGTGATAAAATAAAAACAATTGCTCAATTTTATATAATCATGACCACCGGCTTAGCCGGTGGTTTGTTCTGCGGCTATAAGCCGCTGTTACCTGCTTGGCTCTAAAGAGCCACCGAAAGTTCGCCTCTCGCACT
>CAJOJP010000088.1 GCA_905234915.1 Candidatus Gastranaerophilales bacterium | reverse complement strand
TATATTAAAACATCTTAACGAAGAAACAGAAAAACGCGTGTCTGACTTTAAAATAAGTCTTTGATAGATGCAAGAGCTTGCGTTTTCACGCGTTTTGGCCGAGTTTAGATGTTTTTATATACATAGCAGTTGGCTTCGTTTTATATCCCCTGACATGCCGTAACTGCTTTATTATAAATAATTTTTAGACTTATGCATCAAAATATACTTTTTGTTGTATATTAACTTTAATAGTCTAATATGTATTTGAACTATGACAGTGATTAATTAAAAAGTTTGTATTAACAAACTAATGGAATTAAAAATAAAAACACATCTTTTATTCTCAATTTATATGTGAATTTATATTGCAGCGAAAATAAAAATAGCCCGAATTTATAGTCGCAATACTATACTTTGGTGTATGTTATTCAGCCTAAAATAATTTTAAACTTAAAATATCCGTAAGGGATATGGAAGTATGACAGAAAATTATTAGGAGTAAAGAAATGCTTGTTGAAAAATACATTAACGGATTAAATCAGAGAAGCCAAATAGAATTTAAAAATATATCAAAAGATATTTTACCCTGGCTGGAGAAAACAGCTCTTGAAAATAATTGCTTAATAGATAAAAGAGAATGGAAAAGCAAATACAACAGTTATGTAATATATGATTACGAACCTTTTTGTTCGGACGGATTTGAAATAAATATAACTGTATCTTCTTATGATGAAAATTATTTATATTTCTTAAAATTTTTATATGATAATAAACTTGATACAATAGAATATTTGAATAATTGTATAGGTGATTAATTTGCCTGATTAATAAAATATGTATAATAACATTTCAGATACACAAAAAGGAGGAGCAAATGGAAGAAAATAACAATAAACACACGAATAACAGTTATAATGAAAATGAACAGGGAATCAGCCGATATTGGAAAGAATTGGCAGGTATGCTCTTTATGTCATTTTTAGGCGGTTTTTTGGCAATATACTTTGTTGCAGATCAGGTTTTTGACAGAAATAATACCGGACGTTTTTCTTTGGACAGATTTGAACGTCATATGTTAAATGATTTTCAAAAAATATATGATAATGAAAGAAAAGCATTTGAAAGAGATTTTGGAAAATTTGAACCTGACTGGTATAATGATTTTGATAAAAAATTCAATACAGGATTTGCAAAGGACAAAAACAAAAATTCATTTGATTTTTCAACAAAATGGCTTGGTGAAGATAAACAAAGCCAAAAAGCATTAAAATCCGCCCTAAATCCTTTTATTTTGCCTGATATGACAGTTGACAGCGTTAAAATAAAAACAGAATTAGAAAATGATAAGTATAAAGTTATTATAGGCTTAAATGCTTTCCGCGGAGATGACAGCAATATACATTATAATGTTACGGGAAGAAAACTTACTGTTTTTGGCAGTTCTAAAGTAAAAGAAAAGAAATATGAACAGGATATATCATTTTCACAGGATTTTCTTTTACCCTATAATGCCGATATTGCAAATATTTCAAAGAAAAAAGACGGAAATAAGCTTGTTATAGAAGTTCCTTTAAAAAATTAATTTTATTCACCAAAATATACTTTTTGATAAAAGATTATATATCTAATCAAGTGTAGCAACCTTTCGCCGCGTCAACCGCACCGTACGGTTGCTCACCTTTTAAAATCACCACTCACAAATTTAATATTGAGTATGCGAAAAAATTAATCTGGCATGCTCTATTTGTAGTAATATAACTGTATGAAAATAAATAAAAAACGACCGGAACTTTTACTTCCGGCAGGAAGTTTGGAAAAACTTGATTATGCAGTTCACTACGGTGCAGATGCCGTTTATTTGGGAATGGTGGATTTTAGTCTGCGTGCTATGCGAAAAGGTGAACTTATTACGCTTGATAATTTAAAAGAAAGTATTGATTTAGCACATTCATACAATAAAAAAGCATATCTTACCCTGAATATTTTTGCCTACGATAGAGATATAAAACAGCTTATTGAATCTTGCGAAAAAATAAATGAAGCTGCTCCTGATGCTATTCTGTTCTCGGATTTTGGAATTTATAATATTATAAAAAAATATATGCCAAAAATCCCCTTGCACGTTAGTACTCAAACTAATATATTAAATTCTGAGGCAGTTAAATTCTGGCAGGATTTAGGAGCAGAACGCGTTGTTTTATCAAGAGATTTATCATTGGAACAAATATCTGAAATAAAAAATAAAGTTCCCGATATGCAGTATGAAATATTTGTTCACGGCGCACAATGCGTATCTTTTTCAGGACGCTGTCTTATCAGCGATTATATGACAAAAGGCGAAAGAAAAGCCAATCACGGAAATTGTTCTCAATCCTGCCGCTGGAGCTATAAACTTTTAGAAGAAACTCGTGAGGGTGAATATTTTGATATTGAAGAAAATGAACGGGGTACTCATATTTTAAGTCCTAAGGATTTGGCTCTTATAAATTATCTTCCTCAGCTTATCGATATAGGTATTGATTCTTTTAAAATTGAAGGAAGAACAAAAAGTCTTTATTATGTTTCAGCCGTAGCAAAAGCTTATAGAAAGGCTATTGATGACTGGTTAAATACGGGAAAAATTGATGAACAGGGTAATTATAATGAAATTATAAAAATAGGAAACAGAGGTTATACAACGGGTTTCTATTTGCATAAACCTGACAGCGAAGGCTACAGTTACGATATTTCCAAAGGCTTAGCCGGCGCTGACTGTCTTTTTGTTTTTCTTGATAAAATTCAAAATAAATATAAAATTCTTACTAAAAATAAATTTTTACTAAATGATGAAATCGAAATAATTACCCCCGAAGAATGCTTCAAAACAAAAGTATTAAAAATTTTCGATGAAAAAAATCTTGAAGAAAAAGAACTATCAAACACAAACGATATAACTCTTATTCAGTTATCTGAGGAACCTAAAGATTATAAATACGCACTTGCACGCACAATCGGAGTAAAAAATTTAAGATGATTTTAAAACCTGATTATAATTTAATTTCTTTATTTGATATTCCGTTTAATGAACTTAAAATTCAGGGCATTGAAGCTGTTTTGTTTGATTTGGATTCCACTCTTATGCCGTCTAAATCAGGTAAATTTCCAGAGAAAGTAATTGAATTAATAAAAAATCTTCAAAAAAATTTTAAAATAGCAGTAATAAGTAACAACAAAAGGACGGATTACATTAAAAAAGTACGTTCACAAGCTTTTTTCCCCGTTATTGGGAATGCAAAAAAACCAAATCCTAAAGTAATAAACAGTTTTTTAAAAAAAATTAATGTAAATCCTCAAAATGCCGTAATGATAGGAGATAGACCTTTAACGGATATTTTAGCGGGAAAATTATCGGGAACAAAAACTGTTTTAGTTGATTCTATTACAAAAGATACCGAAAATTTTCCCACACGTCTTGTTCGTAAGTTGGAAAGGCTTTTTATCCGCTTCTGATAAATGTTATTTTTTTCTCAACGTTGATTTTTTTATTAAATTTTCAGCCGTTTCATAATCAAAACCCGAGCCAAATTCATGTCTTGCAAGATAAAGCGAATTATTCAACATTAAATTTAATTCTTTTAAATTTACCACTTGAACTCCGCTTCCGGTCATTACTCCTGAATTATTTATTGAAGCTGCTAATACACAATTTTTATTTTCATCAATATAACCTATTTCTAAAAGATTTTCATTTCTTTCATCTTTTTTCAATTCAATCGAAACATTTTTTTCTTCCTGCTTTAATGTAATTTTTTTATCGGATTGAGTTATTTCACAGGGGCTGCCGTTTAAAATTACAATTGATGTCTGTGCATTAATATCAGGTTTAACCCGATTTCGAGCTTCTAAAATATGTTTATTGGAAGGAGATATAATTCGCAAAGGCTTTTTGGCAGCAGGAATATTTTCTTCCGCAATCTCCTGCCGTATTTTATCTTCAATAATTATTGATTGTTCGGGGAAATTAATTTCCGAGTCGGAAACAGGCTCTGGTACATTATTATTTTTTCTAAAATCCTCCCAGCTCGGAATAATTTGCTGCGGTTTTTCGTTTATATCTCTGTATATTCTTATAAGAACTTTCGGTCTTTGTTCGGATTTTTCATTATTTATATCTTGATTATCAGTTTCAATATTTTGTGATTTTCCGATAAAATAATTTTTTATTTTTTCAAACTTTTTTACTGCTGTCGAAACAATTTTAGAAAAAACACCTTTGTTGTTTTTTTTATTTTCAGCTATAGGCATTTTTTCAAAAGAATCATCTTCACTTTTACTGTAAACTACTATTTTATGTAATCTTTCGCCATCAGGTATATAAAATACCTGTGAACCATCCAACGAATTTATATTTCTCATATTCCATTCCTTTCTTACGGTTAAAAACATCTAAAAAAATTTTTTGTCATAAAGAGCATACAGAAAATGAAATAAATCTTTACTTTAAAAAAAATTTTATTATGCTATTATAATATTACGTTGATTAGAGAAACGGTTTGCCGTTTCTTTTTTATTTAAGAGGAGATTAATTTTGAGACGGGAGAAAAATTACAAAAATCAGCCTGAAGAAAATGCTTCTTTTGAATATATTAATAAACGCGAGCTTATGGAAAAACTTAATCCGTTAATAGATAATACACTTATGCGTTTTGGGCTTATTCCGGTTGAAACGGAGCTTGTTAAAGAAAATCACAAATGGTTTCTGCGCATTTTTATTTATTCTGAGGAACGCGAAGTTAATCTTGATGATTGCGAAAGAGTATCAAGAAGCCTGTCAGGTTTTTTAGAGGAGCTTATTCCTTTTAAATATAATCTTGAAGTAAGTTCACCGGGGTTAGAACGCAAAATTAAGTCAACTAAAGAATATCTGATTTTTAAAAACAGAGATATCAGTATAAAACTTAAAGAAAGTATTGATGATTTTCCTGAAAAACAATTTGTTGCTAAAATCATTGATTTTGATGAAAATGAAGGGTTAACGGTATATATATACAAAGATAAAAAAAATATTCTTATAAAAAAAGATAATATAATTTCCGCAAAATTATATACAAGCGAAATATAGGAGAACTAAAATGATAAAAATAGGAAAAGAATTGTTTGAGGCTTGTGAAGAACTCGAAAAAGAAAAAGGTATAACAAAAGAAGTTATAATTGCTTCATTATGTGACGCTCTTGTTACGGCTTATAAAAAACATATAAAACAAAAAGATGTTCCTAATGCTGAAGCTATTTTAGATGAACAATCGGGCGAAATAGGAGTATTCAGAACAAAACTCGTAGTTAATGATGTTCAAGACCCTGATTTGGAAATTTCCTTAGAAGATGCTAAAGAAATAGATGATGAAGTTGAACTGGAAGATGAAGTAAAAATCGAAGTAACTCCGGAAAATTTCGGAAGAATTGCAGCTCAAAGCGCAAAACAGGTAATTACTCAAAGAATTAGAGAAGCTGAAAGAAATCTGGTTTTAAATGAATTTCTTGAAAAGAAAGGCACTTTAATAACCGGTATTATTCAAAGAATGGAACATCGTAACGTTATAGTCAATATAGGAAAAACAGATGCAATAATGCCGCCTAAAGAACAAATTCCGGGTGAATACTATAAACCCGGAACAAGAATAAGGGTTTTTGTCCTTAATGTAAAAGAAACTTCAAGACTTCCTCAAGTTATAGTTTCTCACGCTCACGCCGAAATTGTAAGAGAATTGTTTGAACTTGAAGTTCCCGAAATTGAAGACGGTATTGTTGAAATAAAATCAATATCAAGAGAAGCAGGCTACAGAACAAAAATTGCAGTTACAAGCAACGACCCCGAAGTTGATGCAATAGGTGCCTGCGTTGGTCCAAGGGGAAGCAGAATACAAACAATTATCGGAGAACTTAAAAATGAAAAAATTGATATTATTAAATATTCCGATAATCCCGTTGAATATATAGTTAATTCGCTTTCACCCGCAAGAATTGTTTCCGTCGATATTTTAGCCGATGATGAATATTCAAAAGAAGCCTTCGTTATTGTTCCTGATGACCAGTTAAGCCTTGCCATAGGTCGTGACGGGCAGAATGTAAGACTCGCTCACAAATTAACAGGCTGGAAAATAGATATTAAGAGTGAAACTCAGGCGGCAAAAATGGAATATGCTCCTCAGCCCTCTCAGCAAAAGGAGGAGGTTAATGAAAATGATGATGAACAGGAAGAAGTAATTGACGAAATAGCAGAAGAAATTCGTGAAGAAGAAGAATACGCAGTTGATGAAGAAGATTTAGAACAGGAAGAAACTCAGGAAGAAGAAACTGTCGAAGAATAATTTACGGATATATTTTATAAAAGAAGCTGTCCAAAAAGGGTAGCTTCTTTTTAAACACAGATTTTGGTGCAAAAAAATGCATCCTACCGGCTTAGGTGAAACCAACAAAATACAAGCTACAGATTATTATCTTTCACTATATATCCTTTTTGATTTCAAAATAAAGGGCAGTAATAAACCTATTAAGACTAATGTTGCTACAATTATTTTAAATATTAAAATACTCATTTTTCCACATCCTTTATTTTATTATCAATATCTACATCAAGCACATATATCATTACTGCCAGAAAATAAAAACCTATTAATCCTAAAATAATTAAACATAATTTAAAAATACTAAAACTTACAACAACTAAGCCTAAAATACCACTAGCCAGCAACGCTAAAAAGTTTAAACAAGTATTCCGATATTGCATTAAATTATTTATTTCGATTTTTAATTTTTCAAGGTGCTTATTTTCCATAATTCTATTGTAGCATACAAAAAGTGATTAAAATAGTAGTGCGGACATTGTTTTATTATTGTTTTCAATATTCAATTTTCATTTGTTGGGTTTTACCCTAACACAGATTTTAGTGCAAAAAAATGCACCCTACCTACTCATTACGGCAATGCGTGTTAAACGTAAACACACTAGTAAACCAATTTCCATTGCTTTCATTAAAGTATCTTGACCATCCATCTCCGCTGCACTCAGCATCAGGCGGTACAACACAATTGCCTATACCGGCTGATGCGTAGTATCTTCCACTCCAAGAATGGATAAATCCTCTTACATAAACATGACCGGTAGAAAGAGGCAAATATACCATTCTGATACTTGTACCGGGGCCGATAAAATTATAAGGAGAATGGTTACTCATAAATTCATCACAAAGTTTTCGGCATCCCGCATGTGAGCTATTTGCATCTGAATCACATGCCGGTAATGTGGAAAGTTCAATATTTCCACCTGCACTAACACCAGTTAAAATTTCCTCTGTTGCATCTATAAAACCTTGACCATATAATACACACATGCAGGCTAAATTATCTTTTTCTGCAATATCGTTATAAAGTTCACTTATTTCATCAGGTGAAAGTTTTTCTATTGATTCAAAATCCATTTTAAACTCCTTCCAAATTTATCCAACTGCCCATTTTTAAATTCCAATTCTTATCAAATCCGCTAAATCCGCTGTACGGTGTGAATGTTAATTCTTCAAAGTACAATTTACCTTCATGACACATCCAATCTACACGCACAAACCTAAAATTCTTCGATAACTTTTTACTTAAATCAATTGATTGTTTTAATATTCCGTCAGCGGGAAAGTTTTGCATTAACTCTCTGTCGTCAGGTTTTAATACTAAATCCGCATAACTAAAATCTTCGTTATAAGTACATATCTTAACACTTTTATCTAAATGAATATCCGCAAAAACTTTTGGTACTCCAGAAAAACAATATACTTCAATGAGTCTATTCATAAAAGGTTCAATTAATAACTTTGGTTGCATTCCCTTGTATTGAAGTTCAAAACCCTCATAAGGAAAAAACTCCTGCTCTAACCAGCCTGTTATGTTGCGTTTTACAATGTCAAACAATCTTTTGTTATTCAGAAAATCCTTTTTATCTCTTATAATATAATGCCACTTGCAACCGTGAGCGCATTTTATTCAAAGCTATTAGGGAGTTTTTCCCAATTTATTCGGTCAAAGTATGTGGTTACATCCTCGTTGTCACTGCTAGGATATAAGTCCGAAGCAGTCCAGCCGGTTTTGTTATTTATATCAGCTGGATTGCTTCGCAAGTCCTGATTTGATACTGACTTGCTCGCAATGACAGACTCTTTTTGCGGAATAATTTGCAAAGCAGGTTTTAAATATTCTGAACCGATACAATCACTTACAAACCAACGTACATTTACTTTATCCGCACAATTACGCATTAAATCGGTTATGCCATATAGCTTAATCCATTGTATTTTCTAATTAAATGTTTTGCATTTGTTTTTATCAATAATGTAATTATGCAATTTAAAATCGTATTTTAAAGGCAAATCTCCTCCCGTACGATATTTAAAAATCTTTTTTAAATATTTTGGTAATTCGCTCTCATGGAGATTGTAGAGAAAATCGTACTCCCACGGAGGTTCACCTATTTCGTCTTTATAAATAAAATTTTTTATTCTATCTATTACTTCCATATTTTTAATTACCTCTCACTTTTTCACTTTCCTATAAAGAATGCGAAAATAGAGAAATATATTCGTAGCACCAATAAGGTTACTTGAACAATCTAATTTACGCAGCATGTATATTAAATACGTAGTATATTATCAATCAAATAAATAATTGATTACTTATGATTATACACTTGAAAAATTATTACGTCAAATTTATGTGCCAATATAAAATATTGGACTAATATACTTTTTTGTGTATATTAACTTTAATAGTCTAATTTGTACTATGACAGAATACAAATAAGCAAGACTCCTGACACTTAATTAACACTAACGGTATTAATTATACGTGCAAAGTAATTAATGGTTTTAATAAGTCCTTCATTGATATCGGTGGAAGGAGCCCAATTAAGGTATTTTCTTGCAAGAGATATATCAGGTTCTCTTTGTACAGGGTCGTCTGAAGGTAAATCTTTAAAAATAATTTCAGAATTTGAATTTGTTAATTTAATAATTAATTTTGCAAAATCAAGAATAGAGCGTTCATCAGGATTTCCGAGATTAACAGGACCTGTAAAATCACTGTTCATAAGTTTTACAAGCGCATCGGTCATATCCTCGACATAGCAGAAAGCTCTTGTTTGAGCTCCGGTGCCATATACGGTAATCGGCTTATTTTTAAGTGCCTGAACAATAAAATTAGAAACTACCCTTCCGTCATCAAGTGCCATATTAGGTCCGTAAGTATTGAAAATGCGCGCAATTCTTATTTCTATATTATGCTGCCTGTGATAATCAAACATAAGAGCTTCGGCGCAGCGTTTACCTTCATCGTAACAGCTTCTTATACCTATAGGATTAACATTTCCCCAATATGATTCTACTTGAGGATGAATTTGAGGATTGCCGTAAACTTCACTTGTACTTGCTTGAAGTATTCTTGCATTACATCTTTTAGCAAGACCCAGCATATTAATAATACCCATTACCGAGGTTTTCATTGTTTTTATCGGATTATACTGATAATGAACAGGAGAAGCCGGACACGCAAGATTATATATCTGATCTACTTCCGCAAAATATTCAAGAGTAACATCGTGTCTGACCAGTTCAAATCTGTTATTGCCTATTAAATGTCTTATATTATCTTTAGACCCGGTAAAAAAATTATCAAGACAAATAATGTCATTACCGTCATTAAGGAGTCTTTGTGCCAGATGAGAGCCTATAAAACCCGCTCCGCCCGTAATTAAAATTCTTTTCAATTTAACTTTCCCGCTTATTCACTGCCCGATTTTTCAAACCCTGATACTCATATATTACACAAAATATTTTTATTTGCAAAATTTAAAAAATAAGCAAATATTTACATTTTAAAATAACAATATTTAAGCTATAATAAACTTAAATTTTTATCAGATTTTAAAAGGGTTAAAATGGAAAGTACTTTAAAATATAAAAGAATTTTGCTAAAACTCAGCGGAGAAGCACTTTTAGGCAGTCAAACTTTCGGAATAGACCATGTTCCCTTAGAAATGATTGCAAATGAAATAAAAGATGCATATAAAATAGGGGCGCAAATTGCTATAGTTGTAGGCGGAGGGAATATATTCCGGGGCGTAAAGAATTCCGCAAAATACGGAATGGATCAGGCAACAGGTGATTATATAGGCATGCTTGCAACGGTTATGAATGCAATTGCTCTGCAAAGTGCATTAAGAAAAATTGATGTACCCTGCAGGGTACAGACTGCTATCGATATTAATAAAATAGCAGAACCTTATATAAGATTTAAAGCTATCAGACATTTAGAAAAAGAACGCGTAGTTATTTTTGCGGCAGGAACGGGGAATCCTTTCTTTACGACAGATACTGCCGCTGCTTTAAGAGCTTCGGAAATTGATGCCGAACTTATGCTTATGGCTAAAAACGGAGTGGATGGAGTCTATTCCGATGACCCGCGTACTAACCCTGAGGCGGTTAAGTATGATTCCATTACTTACGATGATATTATTATTAAAGGTTTAAAAGTAATGGATACTGCTTCATGCGCTTTATGCAAGCAGAACAATATTCCTATCGTGGTATTTGATTTTGCGGCGAAAGGCAGTATAATAAATATTTTAAAAGGCAACAATACAGGAACTTATGTAGGAGGTTAAAATGACAGTTGATGAAATGTTTGCAGCCGGCAAAGAAAAAATGGAAAAAGCAATAAATCAGATGAAAAAAGAATTTTCGGCAATAAGAACGGGCAGAGCAAATCCTATGATTTTAGATAAAGTTCTTGTTGAATATTACGGAGCTCCTACACCGTTAAGACAGTTGTCACAGGTTAGTGTTCAGGATGGAACTACTCTTGTTATTGCTCCTTACGATAAAACAATATTAAAAGACGTGGAAAAGGCTCTGGTTAAAGCTGATTTAGGAATTAATCCTAACAGCGACGGGATTGTTGTGAGACTAATTTTCCCGCCTTTAACCACCGATAAAAGAAAAGAAATATGTAAAGACGTTAAAAAAGTCAGTGAAGATACAAAAGTCGCAATCAGAAATATTCGCCGCGATATGTCCGATGAACTCAAAAAGCTTGAAAAAAGCGAAAATTTATCAGAGGATACAGTTAAAGATAATCAGGATAAAATCCAAAAATTAACTGACAAATATATTAAATCTGCCGACGACGGAGCTGTAGAAAAAGAAAAAGAGGTTATGACTGTATAGTGGCTGTTCTTGATACACTTTCAAAAAACAGGCTTATAACGGGATTTGCAATGGGAATAATTGTTTTCTGCTGTATTTTACTCGGCGGATTATGGTTATTATCATTGTTGCTTGTATTTATTATACTTGCCTCCCGTGAATATGCTGATATACTTAAAAATAAAGGATTTTTACCGTTTTTTAAAGTGATTTTGATAGTAGCCGTTACTATGGTTATTGTAAGTGTATCAGGACACGATAATTTGATACCTCTTGTAGTTTTAACAGGTACTATAGGATCGTTTTTAGCTGTATTATTCAGAGGAAGACAGCCTTACATCGCAAATGTGGCAACAACAATTCTCGGGTTTCTTGTTGCTTGGATGCCTTGTCATATTTGTTTAATCAGAAATATGGGAAAAAGTGTATCGCTTTTTAACGGCAGATTAATATTTGAAGAAGGCTTATATTACCTTATATTTATTTTCTTTGTTATACTTTTAACCGATATCGGGGCTTATTATTTCGGTTTAAATTTTGGAAAACATCAGTTGAGTCCTGTTATTAGCCCGAAAAAAACTATTGAGGGAGCAGCTGCCGGCAGTATTTGTGCTGTTTTAACAGGTTTATTGATAGGTAAATTGATTGGAATTTCTTTTTATCATTCATTGGTACTTTCTGTTATTGTTACGGTTATGGCGCAGCTGGGAGATTTATCGGAGTCTTTAATAAAAAGAGATGCAGGTGTTAAAGATTCAGGGCATTCTCTGCCGGGACACGGCGGTTTTCTTGATAGAGCCGATAGTTATTTGTTTTCCGTTCCTGCTGCATATTACTATATTAAATATTTTATGCTTACGGATTTAACATTTCCTATGATTAGTGATTTTATTGAAAGAGTCAAAAATGTTATCTTCGGCTAGAATTGAGCAAATAAAGAAATTATTGGAAGTAATCAATATACAAACAGATAATTTAGTTTTGTTTGATGAAGCTCTTACGCATCCTTCTTTTAATAACGAATCTCATATTAATAAATGTTATGACTATGAACGGCTTGAATTTTTAGGTGATTCGGTATTAAGATTGTTTGCGGGTCAATATCTGTATGAAAAATATCCTGATTATAATGAAGGTCAGCTTACAAAAATAAGAAGCTGTATTGTGAGTGATAAATTTTTATCAGGTATTGCTTATAAACTTGAGTATTATAAATATATTGATATGGGCTTAGGTGAAGAAAAAGACAGGGGCAGAGAAAAAGAATCCGTTCTGGCATGTACTTTTGAAGCTGTACTTGGTGCAATATATCTTTCAAGCGGATTTCTAAACGCTAAGAATTTCATATATCAAATATATGATGCTGCAAATATAGAAGAAACAATGCATTACTATAATGCAAAAGAGAGATTACAGGAATATACTCAGGGGATTAATAAAGATTTACCGGAATATAAAGTAATTAAAGAATCAGGACCTGCTCATGATAAAATATTTGAAGTCGGGGTTTATTATCACGGTAATGAAATAGGCACGGGAAAAGGCAAAACAAAAAAAGAAGCCGAACAGACAGCAGCAAGACACGCCTTAAAAACGTTAAATATTACGAGTAGTAATTAATTTATGAAAAAATTTATAATTAAGACTTTAGGATGTAAAACAAATCAAGTTGAATCAGCATTAATTGCAGAAATTTTAACAGATAGCGGATTTACTGAAACAAATGAAATACAGGAGGCTGATTATTATATTTTAAATTCCTGTTCGGTAACTCATATTGCTGACACAAAAAATATGTCTTATTTAAGACGGGCAAAACGTGAAAATCCCAATATTAAGACTGTTTTAACGGGATGTATGGCTCAATTGCAGAAAGAAAAACTTATTTCACAAAATACTGCTGATTTTGTAGTCGGAAATTATGAAAAAAATGATATTGCTAAAATTCTTGAAAATAATATAAAATACAGTGTTTCTGATATTTTTTCACGTGAAAAATTTAATAGCAGAAAACTGCATCAAATTCATAGAACAAGAGCCTCGGTTAAAATTCAAGATGGATGTAATAACCGCTGTTCCTACTGTACAATTCCGTTTGCACGCGGCAATAATCGTTCTGAGTCTGTTGAAAATATTATTGAACAGATAAATTTATTTGCAAATGAAGGCTATTATGAAACTGTTCTTACGGGTATTCATATAGGGCAGTGGGGAATGGATTTTGAAATACCAAAAAACTTAATGTACTTATTGGAAAAAATCGAAAATACAAATATTCACAGATACCGTTTAGGCTCTTTAAATCCTACCGAATTAACTTATGAATTTATTGATTTTTTATCTCAATCAAAAAAATTCTGTCCTCATTTTCATCTTTCACTGCAATCATGCTGTGATAAAACTCTTAAATCAATGAACAGGCAATACAGCGTAAATCAAATTAAAGATATTACAGAATACATAAATAATAAATTTAAAAATTGTTATATCGGAAGTGATATTATTGTGGGTTTTGCAGGTGAAACAAATGAGGATTTTGAAGCAACAAGAAAAAATCTTGAAGAATTACAGTTAACCAAAATGCATATATTTCCTTATTCAAGAAGATTAGGTACAAGCGCCGATAAATTGCCACATCAGGTTAATGAAAACATAAAAAAAGAAAGATGTTCAATTTTACAGGAAATATCGAATAAAAAACTTTACGAATTTTTAAAATCAAACATCGGCTGCATTAACGAAGTTATTATTGAAAAAAATCGTGATAAAAAAACAAAGTTTTTGAAGGGCATAACAAAAAATTATATAAATGTATTGATTGATGCCGATGACAGCTTAAAAGATACTCTGAAAAATATTGAAATTACCGGTTTCAGTACTATAAAAGATAAAATGTCAGCTAAAATTATTTTATAAATAATAGATGATATTAAAGTTAATATACAACATAAAGTATATTTTGGTGTATAAATTTTATAAATAATGCTTTGACGGCATGTCAGGGGATATAAAACGAAGCCAACTGCTATGTATATAAAAACATCTAAACTCAGCCAAGACGCGTGAAAACGCAAGCTCTTGCATCT
>CAJOJP010000087.1 GCA_905234915.1 Candidatus Gastranaerophilales bacterium | reverse complement strand
AGATGCAAGAGCTTGCGTTTTCACGCGTTTTGGCTGAGTTTAGATGTTTTTATATACATAGCAGCTGGCTTCGTTTTATATCCCCTGACATGCCGCTAATGCATTATTTATAATATTTATGCAACATAATATATTTTAAGATGTAAAAATTTATATAAATTCCTAAATTTTTTTATACCAAACATTAAAATTATCTATACTGTTTTTCAAGTCTTTAAAATTACCGTTAAAAGTAATGCTTCTATCATCAATATACAGCCAGGCTAATTGTTTTTCACTTGTTATATCGGAAATAAAATTTTCTAATTTGTTAGCAAATATCCATTTTGCAGCAATTAATTTATTTCTCGTTGTAAATAATTTAATTTCATAATCGTTACTTAAATTTTGCAAAAATTCAAAAGCACCAGCTTTTATTTCCGGAATATAGTTTTTATCAAAATTACCGGTATATGTATTTAATACACCGTCTAAGTCTATTAATAGAGTTTTTTTAAATTTTTCTGCCATATTCATACTCCATAATTTTATATTATCACAAGCCCCACTTGTGGACAAGCCCGACTTGCAAAATAAAAATATTAATATGGAACATGAATTTAGAAAAAATTTAGGTAAACGTATAAAACAACTAAGAGAAAGCAGGCATCTTTCAAGAGAAGATGTTGCATTTGCCTGTAATTTTTCCGGTTCATATATGGGAATGATAGAAAGAGCAGAATACGACTTTAAAATATCGAAACTTTATAAAATTGCAAAAGCTTTAAATATAGAAGTCTATAAACTATTTATGCCGATTAATGAAAAAGAACTCAATTGAATATTTCTGCAATTTTTATACATTAAAAAATATGTAATTACCTTATTTTTACTTAAATGCAGCAATCTCCTCCGTTATTTGTTTTGAGTTTTTTTGTTTATATTTTTTTTTTACAGGTAAATTATTTTCATAAGCAAAACAAGGTTCAGCAAATTTATTTACAGAGAAATTATACATACTAATTCTTCTTTCATCTTTAAAAACACTTAATTTTGTTAAAAGCATCAAATATAAATAAGAGTCACTTTATACGTAAAAGAACTCCAATAAAGCATGTTCACACAAACTTTACAGTAAAATACAAAATGTGAACATGCTCAAAACGTTTGAAAAAACTAATTATTTATTATCAACGGCTTTGCCGATTAAACCGCCTGCAAATCTGCCAAGAGCGGTTGCACCTGCAATAAAACCTGCAACTATTGTTCCTGCTATTATACGCGCTTGAACTGCTTTTCCGTTTCTTACGTGTTCTTCTATAGCATCAACAAAGCTTGCTTTAGCATGTTTCACGTTGTATGCGATACTGGTACCTGCTCCTACTGCCGTTCCTATTGTTTTACCTTTTTGTTCGTTTGAATTTGTTTTTCTGGTTGAAGGAATGTTACCTATTGATGATACAGTCATTGTCATAATTTACTTACCTCACCTTATCTCATTTTACCTTTACTATATAATTATTAAATTATACACATTGTATAAAAACTTGTAAATTAAATATTTGCTATTTAAAATTATAAAAAAATAATAAAAAACGTAAAAACAAATAATAATCAGGGAAATAGGATGTAATAAAACTTAAAATTATAAATATTTACGCACATAGATATTTTCGTCATCTTTCAGCATTTCTGATATTTGTGTTAAATTAAAAATTTTAGCTGCTTTTGCCGTTTTTTCTCTTATTGTATAATCTTTTGATTTTGCTGTTTGTTCTAAAATTTTAATTAATTTACTGTCGGAGTTTATTTTTAAAGATAAACTAATTAAAGCTTCAAGATTCCAGTAAAGATTAAAATTTTTTTTATTCATAACATAAGAATGCTGTTTATCATTATCATTTATTTGGGAAAGAGTTTTATTTATTTCTGCAATTAGCAGTTCATAAATATATTCCGTATTACTTACATATTTTATGATTTGCACGGCATTTCTTGAAACGGAAGGATTTATATCAGTAACGGACTTTACAAATGTATTAATGATTTCCTTGGTTTGAAAAAAACTGCAAAATTCAGTTTTTTTTATTAGTTCTAAAATTTTAAAAGAAGCGGTTTCTCTCACAGGCCCCGAATGCCCCGTTAAATTAAACACAAGAATATCAGCTTCCTTTTGATTTTTTATACAATCTAATTCTATCAGGCAAAGTTGCTTTTTTAAATCATCATTATTATATAATTCATTAATAATATCTTCGTGCAAAAAATTTTCTTCACAGTATTTTATGGCAAATGAAAGCATTTCCATATTTTTATCATACAAACTTTTGCAATAATCACACATAAATCAAATATATCAAAAAATATATTATTACAAAAGATTAAACTAATTAGAGGTTATAAATGAACTTTTTTAAGTATAAAGTAGTTACATAAATTGGAAAATAAATGAGAGGTTGCCGAATATGAATTTAATGAAATGTCTTGCCGAATTTTTTTCTCCTGCTTCATCTGAACCTGTAGGTTTATGCAGTTTTGAACATACAAAAGAAAATAAAAAACAAACCCGATTGAAACAGGAACAGAAAAAAGAAATTCGTTTATCAGAACTTATGGAATAATATCGAGAGTGTGTTCGTACTATTTGCATTTATTCTTTTTGAACTTTGTTAATAGTGTGAACACACCCTCTTAAACTTTTTACTTTTGCAGACTGCAATTTTCTTGCAGCTACTCAAAAAGCGCGCCTGCATAAAGTCTTACATTCTTTTTAATCATATCCGAATCATTTTTTTGGAATGACTTTCTATTTAATAGATTTAAAGAAAATGCAGGCAGCATAGCAGGTGAAATGATTTGTGAAAATATAAATAACGTTTTCATTATAACTTCTTTATCGTTAATTTTTTTCTCTAATATTGCAGCTGTTAATTTTCTGACATAATTAAAAAGAGGAGAACTTACTTCTACACGTCCGTTTTGCTGTTCTTGAATTAAAAATCTGTACATATCTTCAGAAATCCAACCTTCATAAAGAAAATCGGTAATTTTATCTAAAACGGAATAAAGAAGTTCCAGAAGTTCTTGTTTTGAAAGAGTTTTTATATCTTGCTCCGTATTTATTACTTTTTTAGCATAAAGAGCTTCTCTTTCGGCAAGTTCATTTATAATACCGTCGTAAAGAGCTTTTTTCCCGCCCCAGAAATAAGAAACCATACATATATTAGCATCAGCCTGATGGCATATTTCACGAATACCTGTACTGTCAAATCCTTTTTGCGAAAATAATTCGGCAGCTGCCTGCATAATACGCTGTTTTGATTTTTCTTTATGTTTGCGGCTTACTTGTTTTGTGTAAGAAACTTTTTCGGTTTCATCAATTTTTTTTTCGTTTTTTGTACTCATAATTTATAATTCTCATGACTTAAATCTAATGTTTGATTTGTATCATAACACAAAAATATTTTTTTTAAAATTTTTCTTTATCTATAATCCTATAATATACAAGTCTTCATATTCTCCGATTATTTTACAATTTTCCTCTGGTGAACAAGCAAGTTTTTGAGCCAAAACAGCTCCCGATAAAGCTTCAAGCTGAGCAGCCGGCAGCATATTTAAAGGCAGTTCATGCATTTTATATTTTATTCGCAAGGCTTCCTGTAACGCTTTACAGTCAGAAGGTGTTCTTTCCCTGTATGTTTGAGTTCCGCAAATAAAATTTTTCATATTATCAATATCAAATCTGAAAATATCAATTCCGTTTCTTTTTAGTTCTCTAAAATATTCGCTGCCTCTTGATGAAAATCTGTTTGTCCAATCTTCACGGTTAAGCATTTTTGTATCAAAATTAACAAGGTCATAAGTCCTGGAATTATATTTCCATTTACTGCTCAACATAACTTCATTTTCAGGGATAGAAACAAGTATTATTGCATTTTGTTTCCCTGCCAGATTATTTAAATAATATTTAACATCACCGATAGAAAATAATTTATCAAGAGTTATAATGTGCATATTTCTATCAATCAAAGCAACGGCAGATTCAGTTGTGCTTAAACCGCCGAGCGCAATTCCTACAAATATAAACTTTGAATTTTTATCCTTTATTAAATCCATAAAAAATTGTATTTTTATTTTTCATTCCTATTTTAACATTATTTTGAAAAAATTTATATTAATTTTAATCAATATTTTTTTGTAACTCTTTATAAGATATATTATTTTTAACAAAGAATATTATAGCAGCTATTGCAGTAGTAATAGCGACTATCGATTGTTCGGTTATCGAAACAGCTAAAGCCGTTTCTTTATTTACATTATAAAGATTGAAGGCTGATATTACAGCCATTTGATAAGGACCTATAAAAATTGATGCAGAAGGTATCATGCAGGCTAATGCTATAAAACTTATTAAAAATAACGTTACAGACCAATGAATATTGCAATTAAATCCGAGCATTACTATATAAAAGTTCATACATTCCAAAAACCATACCGCAAATGAAGTAATTATTGCTCCTAATATGCACCTAGGCGATTCAACCGCTTCAAAACCTCTTAAAAATGAATTAAACACATTGTTTATAAAATGTATAACTTTATCTATTAATCCTGATAACGGATTTTTATCCGTTTTTAATTTTTCTTTCTTATTATAATGATATGCTGCTAAAGCAGTAAAAAATCCAATAAGCATGCTGCTTCCGGCAAAAAAACATAATTTCATTGCAATAAGACTTCTGTGATATATAAAAACTCCTGCTAATAAGAATGAAAAAATTACCATTATATCAAATATTCTTTCAAACATAACCGTACCGAATATTTTAATTTTATCCGTATTATATTTGCTGCCGATGTAAAATGCTCTATATATATCTCCGGCACGTGCAGGCAAAATTATATTCATTGCTGCTGTTGTAATACATAAATGTGATAATTCTAAAATAGGAGCTTTTACGTTTTTTGCAAGAAGCTGTTTAAAAATTAAACCTCTCAATGAAAGAGAACTTAAAATTGAAATAATTAAAAGCGGAATATATTTTAAATTAAAAGTTTTGATTACGCTCAAAAGTTCTTTAAAGTCTAAATTACACAAAACAAAATATAAAAATATTAAAGTGATGAATAATAAAATTATTCTTTTGCTAATCTTTTTCAAAACTTATTTTCCTAAACTTATAAAAATATTATACTATTTTTAAATTTGTTTTTTGTATTTTTTTTTGAATATTTATTTTTTTATTTAAAATTTCATAATTTGAATTAGTGCTTGAATTAAATACTGATATATTCAGCATTTTTTTTGCTGTTTTTAAAGTTTCATAGGCTAGAGCATATTTTTTTAAAGAAATTAAAATATTCATTTTTATTTCAAAAATTTGTCCTAAAAGTGCGAAATTTTCTTTTTTGAATGCGGAAATTGTTTTATTGCAATAAAAAAGTGCATTTGAATAATTTCTTGCAATATAATGACAGTTCGCAATTGAAGCAAGTATTTTTATATTCTGCGGATTAATTTTTTCTGCTGCTAAATATAATGCCAAAGCTTTTTTAATATTACCTTTTATAAAAATTACATCGGCGAGTAAAATAAGACTTTTTAAATATTCCGGCGTCAATAATACAGCTTCTTTTAATTTTTTATATGCCGAATTAATTTTATTAAAATAAAAGAAATCATCCTCGGCACTCCGGCATAGAATTTCAGATTTAATATTTATAACTTTAGATTTCGTAATGTCCATATATAAATATTAAAATTTGTTATTTAAATATGAATAGTAATATAAATGCAGAGTATGAAATAAAAATCATGAAAAGCATGACTAGGAAAGCTTTAGCCGTTTTTTTAAATCAATTTAACATTTCGTAACAATGATAACCGATTTTCCTTAATATGGCGAAAAGCATGTGTTTACATGGTTTTTAACATGTTACAAAACTTAACGAACATTACAAAGCATATTACGATATAATTTATTTGTTTTGGAATTTTATTTTAAGAAATGGCGGCAGAATAATTGAATATAATTAAAAAAATGATAGAAACACCTTTGGTTTTTGATGGTGCAATGGGAACAATGATTTATCAAAAAGGCATTTTTATAAATACTTGTTTTGATGAACTGAATATTACAAATCCAAAACTAATAAAATCTATACATGAAGAATATATTAATGCTGGTGCGGATGTAATATTAACAAATACTTTCGGAGCTAATAAATTTAAACTGAAAAAATACGGACTCAGCGATAAAATATATGAAATTAATTATGCGGGAGCAAAAATTGCAAAGGAAACAGCTCCTGAAAATGTTTATGTTATGGGGTGTATAGGCCCATGCTATACAAAAGGTTCCGTAATTACGGCTGAAAATATAAATGAAATAAAAGATAGCTATGAAGTTCAAATTAAAGCACTAAAAGATGCAGGTGCCGACGGTATTATGTTTGAATCTTTTTTTAATTTAGAAGAACTTCAAGAGGCTGCTGTTATAGCAAAATCATTTGATATGAGCGTTATTGCTTCAATTTCCTGTACAAAAGAGCATGAAACAAGGGAAGGATTGAATATTAAAAATGCAATTTTAAAATTGGATTTAAACAAAAATATTGATGCAATAGGCTTGAATTGTGTAATAGGACCTCATGCAATGCTTACAATGCTTGAAGAAGTTATAAATTTAACCTCAAAACCATTTGTAGTTGAACCTAATGCAGGAAATCCGGAATATATAGACGGTAGGATGATATATATGACTACTCCCGAATATTTTGCAACTTATTGCCAAAATTATGTCCGCATAGGTGCAAGAGGAATAGGCGGCTGCTGCGGAACTACTCCCCTTCATATTAAAGAAATGGCAGGAACTGTAAAGGCTTTAACAGGAGTAAAAAAACATTTAAAAATTAATAAAATTCAAATACCTGTTTCAAATGAAATAAAAGCAGCTCCAAAAGAAGAAAAAAGTAACTTTGCAAAGAAATTATTTAACGGACAAAAAGTTACAAGCGTAGAAATTACTCCTCCGCGTTCGGTTGTAATAAAGCCGATGCTTGATAAAGTACTGCAATGTAAAGAAGCTGGAATAAATGCAATAAATATTCCCGATGGTCCAAGAGCAAGTTCAAGAATATCTTCAATGGCAGCAGCGATTGTTGTAGAACGTGAAACAGGTATGGAAACGATTTTGCATTATTGCTGCCGGGATAGAAATTTAATAGGAATGCAATCGGATATATTAGGCGGATTTGCGGCAGGATTAAAAAATTATCTCATAATAACGGGCGACCCGCCTAAACTTGGTGATTATCCCGACGCGACGGCTGTATTTGATATAGATGCCGTGGGATTAACAAAAGTAGTTCATAATTTGAATAATGGAGCTGATATTGCAGGAAATATAATTAATCCGCCTACATCAATACTAATAGGAGTCGGAGCAAATCCATGCGCAATTGAAATAGAAAAAGAAATAAATCATTTTTATAATAAATTTGAAGCGGGAGCTGAGTATGCGATAACTCAGCCGGTTTTTGATGCTGATGCTCTGCTTTCATTTATTGATAAAGCACAAAAAAGAGGAATAAATATTCCTATAGTCGCAGGAATTTGGCCTTTGGTTTCATTAAAAAATGCACTATTTCTAAAAAATGAAGTTCCCGGTGTTGTAGTTCCTGATAAGTTGATTAAAATAATGGGAAAAGCCAAAACAAAAGAAGACGGTATAAAATACGGCATAGAAGCAGCAATTGAAATAAAAGAAAAAATTGCCCCGTTTGTAAACGGATATCAAGTAAGTGCGCCTTTCGGCAAAGTTGATATTGCAGTTGAAGTTTTAAAAACATAGCAGATAAATTTTTCATTGAAAAGTATAATAGGGTATTTACCGTCATAATTCAAATATATATTAGATTTATACAACAGAAAGTATATTCTGTTGCATAAATTAATTAAAAATTCAGTCTTAAGAAAAAATCTTCAAAGCTGCTGCTACGTATTCTACTTTGCTAGCTTCAACCCAAAGCCGCTCGGATGGCGAGTC
>CAJOJP010000086.1 GCA_905234915.1 Candidatus Gastranaerophilales bacterium | reverse complement strand
AGATGCAAGAGCTTGCGTTTTCACGCGTTTTGGCTGAGTTTAGATGTTTTTATATACATAGCAGTTGGCTTCGTTTTATATCCCCTGACTAGCCGTTAAAACATTAATTACAAACTTTATACACCATAATATATTTTTCGAGTCAAAAAATATATAGCTGACAGATTTTAATTTATTTTTTCCAATGAACGGTAAATTTTTCAATCTCATCTAAAGTCAGTTTGAAATCTCCGTTAAATTTTAAAGCTCTGTCATCTATATAAATAGATGCAGGCTTTTTAATGTTGGTTATTTCTTTAAAATATTGATTTATTTTATTTTCTTTAAGCCATTTTTCACAAAGTTTTGAATTTCGACTTGTAAATAACACAAGCTCATATTTTTCTAAACGGCAGAGATTTTCTAAAAACTCTGCCGCGCCTTCTCTAATTTCCGGTATAAAATTTTCTTCATACTTTGTATAGTTATTCAAAACACCATCTAAATCTATCATTAATTTTTCTTTATACATTTTATATTCTTTCTTTAAATATTAAAATTCGTATTAAAGTTTATATTTTTAATGTTATAGCATTAATTTTTAGTATTATAGCATTTAGAAAAAAAGCTGTCAAACTGATATTATATTCCCTATGGATAATGAACTCTTGCGAATATTAGGACATAATTTAAAAATTGAAAGAGTTAAGAAAGATTATACTCAAGAGAAACTTGCCGAAATCTCAGGTATTCAAATGCAGCATATAAGCAAAATAGAAAAAGGAGAATGTAATATAAAATTTTTGACTTTAATTGCTCTGTTAAAAAGCTTAAATGTTCCATTTGAAAAACTATTTAATATTAATTCAAAGAATTAAATTTGGTAAAAACTCTGCCGCGCCTTCTCTAATTTCCGGTATAAAATTTTCTTCGTACTTTGTGTAGTTATTCAACACACCGTCTAAATCTATCATTAAAGTTTTTTTCATTACATTTTATCCTCCTAGAATATATTACTATAAAGTATTCAAAAAGTGAATATAAATAGTATTCGTTTATTGAATATATATTTAATAGTTTAAATTCAATACAATTAAAATAAGGTATTATTATGACGAATGAATTTAAGCCTGTTAAGCAAGAAAAAAGTGTTATCAGTATAAGAATTGATAATAATATTTTAAAACTTATAGATGAAAAATCGTTGAATGCGGATATTAGCCGAAATGAGTTTATTATTCAATGTATTGAATATGCAATAAATAACATGAGTAAATGAATTTAAATACTCTTTATGTTTTTTTGCAATAAAAATTTTTGATTGATTTTATTATTTTATTCTGGTCTTCTCTTTTTAGACCGTAATACATGGGAAGTCTTAACAGACGTTCGCTCTCTTGTGTTGTATAAATATCCTGAGCGAAGAAGCGTCCGAATTTTCTTCCGGCAGGCGCGGAATGCAGCGGTATATAATGAAAAACAGCATATATTTCATGTTTTTTTAAATAATTTATTAATTCTGTTCGTTCCTCTAAATTTTTTGTTTTTATATAAAACATGTGTGCATTATGCCTGCAATATTCAGGAATAGTTGGCAGTTCAATCTTTTTATCTTCTTTTAACTCCGAAAGTTTTTCAAAATAGTAATTCCAAGAATTAAGCCTGTCGTTATTTATAATTTCGGGATTTTGTATTTGAGCATAAAGATATGCGGCATTTAATTCACTCGGAAGGTATGAGGAACCGTAATTTACCCAGGTATATTTATCTATTTCTCCTCTGAAAAATTTACTTCTGTTTGTGCCTTTTTCTCGAATAATTTCGGCAAGTTCAGCCATATCTTTATTTTTTATTGTTATAGCCCCGCCTTCTCCCATTGAATAATTTTTTGTTTCATGAAAAGAGTAACAGCCGAAATCACCTATTGCCCCGAGCGGCTTATCCTTGTAATAAGCCATTAAGCCCTGTGCTGCATCTTCAATTACCAACAGATTATTTTTAATTGCTATATCGTTAATTTTATCCATTTCACAGCCGACACCCGCATAATGTACGGGAACAATTGCTTTTGTTCTTTTGGTTATTGCTTTTTCTATTATATTTTCATCAATATTCATTGTGTCGGGGCGGATATCAACAAATACTATTTTAGCACCTCTTAGTACAAAAGCATCAGCAGTAGATACAAATGTGAAAGAAGGCATTATAACTTCGTCTCCCTCATTTATATCTGCAAGAATTGCTGCCATTTCAAGTGCGTGTGTACAAGAAGTTGTTAAAAGTATTTTATTTGCTTTTGTAATCTGTTCTAAAATTTTTGTACATTTTTTTGTAAATTCGCCGTCACCGCTGATTTTATGGTTTTGAATTGCTTCTTTTATAAAATCGATTTCTTTTCCTATGTAAGGAGGAACATTGAAGTTAATCATAAATCTGATTTTCCTATTTTAACATTCATTTTTAAATATGCATCTATAAAACCGTCTATATCGCCATCCATAACTGCATCTACGTTTCCTGCTTCAAAGCCTGTGCGATGGTCTTTTACCATTTTATACGGATGAAAAACATAAGAACGTATTTGAGAACCAAAATTAATATCCATGCTTTGCCCTTTTAATTTGGCAAGTTTTTCTTCGTGTTCAGCCTGTTTTATGGCAAGAAGTTTAGAAGCAAGCATTTGCATGGCTGTTTCTTTATTTTGCAATTGAGAACGCTGCTGCTGGCATTTAACAACAATCCCTGTCGGTTTATGAAGAATACGGACTGCAGTTTCGACCTTATTTACATTTTGTCCGCCGGCACCACCTGATCGCATTGTATCAACCTCTATATCATCAGGTGATATTATAATTTTTTTACTAAAATCTTCAATAACAGGGCTTACTTCAAGACTTGCAAAACTGGTCTGTCTTTTTCCGTTTGCATTAAAGGGAGATATTCGTACAAGCCTGTGTACTCCTTTTTCCGCTTTTGACATTCCGTAAGCATATTTGCCGGAAACTTTTATTGTAGCGGATTTAATTCCCGCTTCATCTCCGTCTGATTTTTCAAGCAGTTCAACTTTCCAATTTTTTTGTTCTGCAAAACGCATATACATTCTTAATAACATTTGAGCCCAGTCCTGAGCGTCTGTTCCGCCTGCACCTGCATTAACCGTCAATAATGCATCCGATTTATCATATTCATCATTTAAAGTTGCTTCAATTTCCCATTTTTCAAGCTCTGATTTTAATGTATTTACAGCTTCTTCAACTTCATTAATTATACTTTCATCTTTTGTTTCTTCGTATAATTCAAAAAATGTTTCTATATCGCTTATAATCCTCTGCCAGTGTGAAATTTTTTCTATGTTATCCTTGGCTTCTTTTATTTCTTGTGCTATTTTTGCTGATAATTCAGGATTAGACCATATTTCACTGTTTTGCATTTTAGCTTCATTTTCGATAACGGATTTATTTAAAGCAGCAGTGTCAAAAACCTCCAATGCTTTTTCATACATTGTTTTAACAATATTATAAACTTGTTTAATTTCATCAATTAACAATTGCTAAGCCTTCTTTTTATTTTCTGCAAATTCGGAATCCAATCTTAAAAATACGGGTTTAATTTTTTCTTTTTCAGTAATTTTTCCCGGTTTTATTTTTCCCCATTCAAGATTTTCATATTTAAAATCAGGAGTTTCATTCAATTGCAGAAGAATACTTTCCGCTATATTGGGGCAGTATGGATAAAGCATAATGCCGATATAGCGCATAGCTTCAAGCACGGTATATAACACCTGAGCGCATTCTCGCATTTTTCCTTCTTTAGCTAAACTCCACGGAGCTGTTTCCGTTACATATTTATTAACCGTATCGGCAAAATTAACTATTAAATTGGCAGCCTCAGCTATTTCAAATTTATTAAAGCATTCTATAATTTGATTTTTGGTATTATCTGCCATTATTGCAATTTTAGAAGTTTTTTCGGTAATAAATTCTTGTTTTATTTCACCGTCAAAGTATTTAACGAGCATATTTAGGGTTCTGTTTAATAGATTACCCATATTATTTGCTAAATCAGCATTAACTTTTTCTTTAAAATCATCATCGGAATAATTGCCGTCTTTACCTATTAAAGCGGCAGATGCCATATAATACCTGAAGGCATCGGGCTTTTCAAGGTTAAAGGCTTGCAGTATATCCTTAGGAGCAATAACATTACCTAAAGATTTACTCATTTTTGACTGATCTATTGTAATCCAGCCGTGGGCGAAAATGGAATGTGCTAAAGGCAGTCCAAGCGACATTAGTATTGCACTCCAATAAACAGCGTGAAATTTAATAATATCTTTGCCTATAACGTGGACATCGCAAGGCCACAATTCTTTAAATTGAGCCGAAGGATTTTCAATATCATAACCTATTGCAGTTATATAATTTGAAAGTGCATCTATCCAAACATAAATAGTCTGGGAATCATCTCCTTCTACTTCTATACCCCACTGAACAGAATTTCTTGTTCTTGAAACCGATATATCTTCAATGTTTTCAAGCTGATTTAAAATTTCATTTACCCTTATTGAAGGTTGAATAAAATCGGGATGCGATTTTATATAATCAGCAATTTTATCTTTATATTTTGTTAATTTAAAGAAATAATTTTCCTCTGTAATTTCCTCAGGTTTTTTCAAATGATTAGGACATAAACCATCTTGAGTCAAATCTTTTGAATTAAGGAAACATTCACAGCCTGCGCAATATAATCCTTTATAGGAATGCTTATAAATATCTCCGTTTTCGTAGAGTTTTTTAAAAATTTGTTTTACGACTTTTTTATGTTTTTCATCCGTAGTTCTGATTATTTGGTCATAGCTTATTTCAAGTTGCCGCCAGGCTTCTTCAAACTTTGAAAAATTTTCATCACACAATTCTTTAGGTGTTATACCTTTTAATGCAGCGGTTTTTTGAATTTTAATTCCGTGTTCATCTGTACCCGTAAGCATATATGCTTTATCAGTCAATTGTCTTTTATGTCTTATTATTACATCGGACAATATTTTTTCGTAAGCATGACCTATATGCGGAGCTCCGTTTACATAATCTATAGCGGTCGTCAAATAAAATTTTTCACTCATAATAAATAACCTGTTATAATATGCAACAAAATAAATTTATCACAAATGTATTTTATTAAAAAGATAAATTGCTAAGTATATTTATAACAGATTTATTTAAAGAAACAAAATCCGAATTGTTATAAATAACAAAATCAGATTTTTTTATTTTTTCTTCCTCGCTTTGCTGGGCATTTATACGCTGTTTTGCCTGTTCTTCCGATAAATTATTTCTTTTTATAAGGCGTTTTAATCTTTCGTTATAAGGAGCAGAAACAAAAATTATTTTGTCAAAATTATTTTCCCATTTTGCTTCAAACAGCAAAGGAACTGATGCGAATATTATTTTTTCCTTTTGGTTTTCTTCAAAAAAATTATTAATTGTTTTAATAATTCTTTTGTGCAAAATGCTTTCAAGTATTTGTTTTTTTTCTATCGAAGTAAAAATAATATCTGCAAGTTTTTGCTTTATAATTTCACCGGAGGAATTAAAAATTTCACTGCCAAAGGCTGACTTTATTTCTTTAATTACCTCTTTATTTTTTGTCAATAATTCATGATTAATCTTATCGCTGTCAATAACTTTAAAGCCCAGTGACAGTAATATTTTTTCAACCTGTGATTTTCCGCTCGCAATGTTTCCCGTTATTGCAGTTTTTATCATTTTAATTTTGCTTTTCAGATAAATCTATCAGTCTTTTACCGAGTTCAAAAGCCTTTTGCATATCCTGAGGGAATAAAGTCGCTCTTGCTTTTGCTTTTTGTTCTTCAGTAAATAAGGTGCAGTCATACTTTGAATAATCCGGAAATTGATATGTATCATAAGCATATAAGGTTTCAGAGTATCCTAAGACTGCACGCAATGATTTTGCATTTTCTTCCTGAATTGCAGGATAATTCCAATCTTTAGACATTTGTTCAGGTACATTCATTGTTAAAATTACCGCAGAAGGAATTGTTTTATCCAAAACTCTTTTAAGACCGCCGTTTTTTTCATCAACAAGATATGTCAAAAGCGGATACATTAAACGTTCCAAAAAGCTTCTAAATTCGCCTGTCGGATATGAAAAATAAATAGGACTGCCTATTATAAAAGCATCTGCCGATAATACATCTTGAAGTATGGGAGTTATTTCATCTTTGTATGCGCATAACCCGTTTGTTTTAGAATTTTTTAATTTGCAGGCAAGACAGCTTACGCAGCCTTTATAGTTATAATCGTATAAATTATAATATTTAGCTTCAGCTCCTTTTTCTTCCGCGCCTCTTAGTGCTTCTTTTAATAATTTTGCCGTATTTTGATTTTTTCTGGGACTTGCGTTTACTACAACTATTTTTGACATTTTATTCTCCCTCTTTTAACTGTTTATGCTGTTTCTTCCAATTTTTTATTTGTTCCAGTCTTGCTTTACATTTAACCTCTAAACCCTGATTAGAGGGTTTATAATATTCTCTATCTATTAGAGAATCAGGCAGACATTGAAGTGTAGTTAATTTGTCTTCATAATCGTGAGCATACATATAGTCTTTACCGTAATTAAGCTCTTTCATTAATTTTGTCGGTGCATTTCTTATTTGTAAGGGTACAGGTTCCGATAAATGATTTAAAGCATCCTGTCTTGCATATAAATATGCCGTTTCCATTGAGTTCGACTTAGGCGCAAGCGACATATAAATTACAGCCTGTGTCAAATGTACATTGCATTCCGGCATACCTATAAAGTGACATGCCTGATATACTGCAACTGCCTGTTCCAAAGCATGCGGATCTGCAAGTCCTACATCTTCACTTGCAAAACGTGTAATGCGTCTTGCAATGTACAAAGGGTCTTCACCTGCTTCAAGCATTCTGGAAAGCCAATAAACAGCGGCATCAGGGTCTGAATTTCTCATCGATTTATGAAGTGCCGAAATTATATTATAATGTTCTTCTCCATTTTTATCGTAAATTAAAGATTTTTTAGAAATACACTGTTCTAAAATTTCTTTGGTTACTGTTATTTTTCCGTTTTTATCAACCTCTCCGTTTAAAATCGTCATTTCAAGAGTTGAAAGAGCCGTTCTTGCGTCACCGTTTGCAAATTCTGCAATAATATTGAATATTTCATCATTTATTTCTATATTATTTGTTCCAAACCCTTTTTCATCAATAACGGCGCGTTTTAAAAGCGAAACCAGCTCTTCTGATTTTAGAGGCTGCAAAACAAAAACTTTACAGCGTGAAAGTAAAGCACTGTTAACTTCAAAAGAGGGATTTTCCGTTGTAGCTCCGATAAGAACAATGCTGCCTTTTTCGACAAAAGGCAAAAAAGCATCCTGCTGAGCTTTATTAAATCTATGAATTTCATCAACAAAAACGATGGTTTTTTCACCGAGTTTCCTGTTTTCTTCTGCTTCAGCCATAACGGCTTTAATTTCTTTTATTCCGCTTGTAACTGCGGAAAAATCGATAAACGATGAATTGGTCTTATTTGCTATAATTCTTGCAAGCGTAGTTTTTCCAACCCCCGGAGGTCCCCAAAAAATCATTGATGAAATATTATCATTTTCTATTAATTTTCTTAAAATTTTACCTTCGCCGAGTAAATGCCGCTGTCCTGCATATTCTTCCAAATTTTGAGGTCTTAACCTTGAGGCTAAAGGCTGATTTATATTATCATCAAAAAAAGATTTCTGTTCCATAATTTAATTTTATAATATAAAAAATTAAATTATATTACAATAATCAAGGTATAATTAGGATACATATCAGACTGTTTAAATTAAAATAATTATATATTTTTACACCTAAAAATATATTTTGGTGTATAAAGTTCATAATTAATGTTTTAACGGCTTTTTCGGGGAATATATTAATTTAAGTAAAAACAAATAAAAAACAAAAAATAGCGTCCTGATGCTACGCACAGATAACATCAATCTCAGCTGTGGCTTCGTAACTCGTACCCTTCGGGTACTCAGACAGACTC
>CAJOJP010000085.1 GCA_905234915.1 Candidatus Gastranaerophilales bacterium | reverse complement strand
CTTTCAATACATTGTAATCGCAGAGTTGTTTTAAATAACGCAAAATACCTTAGTGACGGCGATACAATAACGCTTGAAGCAAATCCTGAAATTAAGTTAGATGTAATTCACACTCCAGGACACACACCCGATTCTGTGGTATTTTATGACAAAAAAGAAAACATAGCGTTCGTTGGGGATACGATTTTTAAGGGAGCAATCGGGAATTCTGAATATCCGGGCGGAAACGGTCAGGAATTGAGCGAAAATATTATAAACAGAATATTTACGCTTCCTCCTGAAACTGTGTTATACTCAGGTCATAGCGATAAAACAACTGTCGGTACAGAAAAAGCGAGATACGAGAGGTAAAAATGCAAAAAATTGATGTGATAGAATATCTGCCACAAATTATGAGAGAACTTAAAAAGGGAATTTTAGTTAATACAAAAAATGGTGATAAAACAAATTCAATGACTATTGCTTGGGGACAGGTCGGTATTGAATGGCGAAAACTGTTTTTTACAACATACATTCGTCATGGAAGATTTACCCATGAGCAAATTGAAAACACAAAAGAATTTACGGTTTCTGTTCCGCTTGAAAGAACACCTGAAATATCAAAGAAAATTGCATATATTGGTTCGCGTTCAGGCAGAGATATAAATAAACTTGCTGATTGTAATTTGACTTTAACGGATGGAATAGAAGTTAATTCTCCTGCGATAAAAGAAATACCTTTAACTTTGGAATGCAAAGTAATATACAGTCAAGAACAAGAAATTGATAAAATACCTGTTGAATTAAAAGAACAGTTTTATCCGCAAAACGTAGATTCAACTGCTCCAATGGCAAACAAGGATTATCACACAGTTTATTATGGTGAAATAGTACAGGCTTATATTTTATAAATAATTATCAGAGAGAATTGAACAAATTATCTGCTTAATTTGAAATGTCTGACAGACAAAATTAAACAATTTCCGACTTAATTTTCACAAAATTGAACTTGCTTAATTTGGTTGTCCGACTTGTTTAATTTTAACTGTCTATTTATATATACTTTGCCTTGTGGTTCTCGTCCGCTATAAAAACTCCATAAAATAAAAAAATGCCTTAACAGCATCTTTTTATTTTATAAACTCCTCAGGTGGGACTGTCTTGGAATTTTTGCGTTAAACGGCATTACATAGGTTGTTTTCAGAAACTTTGTTTCTTCCAAACAACCTATTCCAGCCTCTGCAAAAATTCCGCTCGAACCTACAACCCTTCGGTTAACAGGGCGATTTAAGGCATTTTTAGGGATTTTATTTGATGCTGTCTGATATGGTTTTAACCCTTTGGTATCAATACTTTTGACCTTGTTTGATACTAATTGACTTTCTCCGATTTTTTATGATTTTGAATACATAAGTGGATAAATAGTGGATAAAAATTCATATCATTTTTATTAAGTTTTTAATGTGCTGTATTCATATTTTAGCATAAATTTTCATTATAAAAGACCGCTATGTCAAATTAGGTCGTTGTTAAAAATGTGGTTTTAATTGTTACAAAATATTAGCATTAAGGTTTATATGGTAAAATTAAAAAAGTTGTAGGTAAAGTGAATTAAGAATTATGAGTTATACTGAAAAAGAGGCAAAAGCCAGAATTAAGATTAATAAGCTGTTGGAAGAAGCAAATTGGCGGCTTTTAGATGATGAAAACGGTCGTGCAAATGTTGATTTAGAATATACAACTAAAATTCAGAGGGATGATAAATTTCATACAGGATTGTTAGATTATCTTTTACTTGATTCTAAAGGCTTTCCGCTTTGTGTATTAGAAGCAAAAAGAGAAGATTTAAACCCTTTAGTTGCTAAAACTCAATCAAGAGCTTATGCAATGAGCCAAAATATTCGTTTTGTAATTCTTTCAAATGGTAATATTCATTATCTTTGGGATATAGAAATAGGAAACCCTGAAATTATTACATCTATGCCAACGCAGGAATCATTGGAACAAAGATTGGATTTTAAACCAAATACGAAATCTTTACATGCTGAAAATATAACAAAAGAATATGTAGCATTAATGCAAAATCCTAATTTACTGAAAGAACCTGATTATATAAATGAAGCCACAAGAGATAAATATTGTTTTGATAATGGTTACAGACTTTTAAGAGATTATCAAATTAATGCAATTAAAGCATTACAAAAATCAGCAAATGAAGGTAATAACAGATTTTTATTTGAAATGGCAACAGGAACAGGTAAAACACTAATATCAGCAGGTATTATAAAATTATTTTTAAAAACAGGTAATGCTAAAAGAGTTTTATTTTTAGTTGATAGAATTGAACTTGAAAAACAGGCTAAGAAAAATTTTAAAGATTATTTAAAAGATTACACTTGTACTGTTTATAAAGAATCAAAAAACGATTGGAGAAAATATCAAGTTGTTATAACAACTATACAGAGTTTATTAACAGGCGACAGATACAAAAAATTTTCTCCGACAGATTTTGACCTTTTAATTTCAGATGAATCGCATAGATGTATAGGCGGAAATGCAAGAGCTGTATTTGAGTATTTTATAGGCTATAAATTAGGTTTAACCGCAACACCTAAAGATTATATTAAAAATGTTGATGTTAAATCTTTAAAATTTGAAGACCCCAAAGCATTGGAACGCAGAATTTTATTGGATACTTATGAAACATTCGGTTGCAAAAGCGGAGAACCTACATTTAGATATAGTTTATTAGACGGAGTTAGAGATAAATATTTAATAAATCCAATTACATCTGATGCAAGAACGGAAATAACAACAGAAATGTTGTCCGAAAACGGCTATTCGGTTATGACTTTTGATGAAGATGAGAATGAAACCGAAGAAAAAATGTTTAAAAGAGATTTTGAAAAGAAATTTTTTAGCGAAAACACTAATATTGAATTTTGTAAGACTTTGCTTGAAAATGGTTTAAAAGACCCTGTATCGGGTGAATTTGGCAAGACTATCGTATTTTGTGTAAGTCAAAACCATTGTGCTAAAATTGTTCAAATTTTAAATAAAATGGCTCATACTATATGGGAAGGCAAATATAATTCTGATTTTGCAGAGCAAGTAACTTCTTGTGTTCCAACTGCACAAGAAATGACAGAATATTTTTCCAATAACAATTTATCAGGTCATTCAAGATTTTTGGATAATTATAAAACAAGTAAAACAAGAGTTTGTGTAACAGTCGGAATGATGACAACAGGCTATGACTGTCAGGATGTTTTAAATATTGCATTAATGCGTCCTATATTTTCACCGACAGATTTTGTTCAAATTAAAGGCAGAGGAACAAGAAAATATACCTTTAAATATCCGTCAGATAAACCTAATGAATTTATAGAAAAAGAACATTTTAAACTTTTTGACTTTTTTGCAAATTGTGAATATTTTGAAAAAGATTTTAATTATGATGAAGAATTAAAACTTCCAAAAGGAAGTTCAGAGAAAAGCAAAGGCGGTGGAGGTTCAAAAACTCAAACTGAAACAATAGAAATTTTTGATCCCGATAAACTCAAAGAATTAAAAGAAACAAAAATCGGTTTAGACGGAATGAAAGTTGATAGAGAATTATTTCAACAGTTTAAGGATACTGTTGTTAATGATGAAGATATTAAACAAGCCGCTGAAAATGAAGATTGGCAGAAAGCTGAAAATATAACAAGAAATAAATATGAAAATAATCCGTTTACTCTTGAAAAATTAAAGAAATCAGAAAATTTAGACCGCCGTTTATCTTGGAAAGAGGCTTTATTAAGAGCTTTTGGTTTTATTCCAAAATTCAAAAATCAAGATGAACTGTTAGAAGATGAATGTGATAAATATATTTCTATATATAAACCGGAAGCAGAATATATTCCGCATATCAAAAATTTCATAAAAGCCTATGTAACAAGCGGAGAATTTAGAAATATTATAGATATGAAAAAATATCAAGAGCTGAATTTTTATGCTGGTTTTACAATGGAAGAATATAAACAATTAAACGGATACAGAGCAACTTTACCCGATTATATCAAAGATAATATTGTAATAAATAAATTTATGTAAAGAGAAAGATAAAAATGCTTACAAAAGATATAAGAAAAACAATAGATAATGCAAGAGATGTTCTTGTAGGTAAAATTCCAAATCCTCAATCGCAGATAGAACAAATTACAATCGCTATGATATATAAATTTATGGACGATATGGATATAGAATCTGTTGAAATCGGCGGAGAAAGACAATTTTTTATAGATGAATTATCAGAATATGCCTGGTCGAAAATAATGTCGCCGCAATTAGGCAATGAAGCAAGAATGAATCTTTATACGGAAGCATTAGATAAATTGCAGTTATCAAATAAAATTCCTAAATTGTTCAGAGATATTTTTAAGGGTGCATATTTACCGTTTCGTGACGGACAAACCTTATCATTATTTTTAAAAGAAATTAACGATTTATCTTATAATAATAGTGAAAATTTAGGCAATGGTTTTGAATATTTGCTCTCAATTATGGGTTCTCAAGGCGACGCAGGACAATTCAGAACTCCAAGACATATTATTGATTTTATTGTAAATGTTGTAAAACCTGCTAAAACAGATACAATTCTTGACCCGGCATGCGGAACGGCAGGTTTTTTAATTTCAGCTTATAAGTATATACAAAAAATTGCAGAAGATACAAAACAGCCTTTAACCCCAAAAGAAAGAACTTTATTAACAGAAAATATTCAAGGTTATGATATATCGCCTGATATGGTTAAATTGGCTCTTGTAAATATGTATCTGCATAAATTTAAAGAACCTGAAATTTACGAATATGATACATTGACTAATCAAACAAGGTGGGATGATTATTTTGACTGTATTTTGGCAAATCCTCCATTTATGACACCAAAAGGCGGTATTCAACCGCATAATAAATTTGGAGTAAAAGCAAATAGAAGTGAAGTTTTATTTGTTGACTATATTATGGAACACATTAATTCAACAGGCAGAGCAGGTGTAATCGTACCCGAAGGCATAGTTTTTCAAAGTGCAAATGCCTATAAAGAATTGAGAAAAAAACTTGTTGATGAAGAATATTTATATGCGGTTGTAAGTCTGCCAAGCGGTGTTTTTCAGCCATATTCAGGTGTAAAAACTTCAATTTTGTTTATGGATAAGCAGCTTGCTAAAAAGACTGATAAAGTCCTTTTTGTAGAAATACAAAATGACGGTTTCGATTTAGGTGCTCAAAGACGAGAAATAGACAAAAACGATTTACCAAAAGCACTGGAAATAATAAATGAATGGCAAAATGTAATTAATATACAAAAAGAATTTTCTTTAAATTCAAAAATGGTAACTATTGTAGATAAATCAAAAATTGTCGAAAACGGAGAATATAACCTAACCGCTTCAAGATATAAAGAAACACAGGATTTTTCAAACTGTAAGTGGGATATGGTAAAATTGGGAGAAATTTGTGAAATTATCTCAGGACAATCTCCTGAAGGTATATATTATAATGAAAATGGTGAGGGTTGCCCTTTTTATCAAGGAAAAACAGAGTTTACAAGTAAATACATCGATAAACCCAAAAAGTGGACTACAAAGATTACAAAAGAAGCTAAACGTGGTGATATTCTTATGTCTGTTCGTGCCCCAGTTGGACCCGTAAACATAGCCACAGAAAAATGTTGCATTGGTAGAGGTCTTGCATCCATAAAAGGGAATGAACAAATATTACAAAGTTATCTTTTTTATATCCTAAAGAATAAAGAAAATGATATTTGTGGTAACAAAGGGGCAGCATTTGATTCTATAACAAGAAAAGATATAGAAGCTATACAAATCCCACTACCGCCATTGGAAGTGCAAGAAGAAATAGTAAAAGAGCTTGACGGTTATCAAGCAGTCATAGACGGAGCTCAAAAAGTCATAGACAACTGGAAACCAACACTGCCAATAAATCCAAAATGGGAAAAGGTAAGTTTGAGTAATGTTATATCATTATCAAGTGGTGATTTTTTACCTTCAAAGTTTCAAATAGAAGGACAGTACTATGTATATGGTGGAAATGGTGTAAATGGAACGCATAATTCATATAACACCGAAAACAAAACTATTGTCATTGGTCGAGTTGGTGCGTACTGTGGTTGCGTTCACATAACAAAAGAGAAGTCTTGGGTTACTGATAATGCGTTAAAAGTTCAACTAAATTCACCAAATATAAATTTGAAATATTTAGCGTTGCAACTAGATAACCTTAACTTACATAGATTAGCAAAAATAGGTGGACAACCTTCTATATCTCAAACAAGCGTATTGGAACAAAATATTGTATTACCGTCTTTAGATGAACAAAATCAAATTGTAGAAAAAATCGAAGAAGAAGAAAAAGCGATAGAAGAATGTAAAAAGCTGATAAAAATACATCAAGAAAAAATCAATACAAAAATCCAATCAATTTGGGGTGATAACTGTGAATAACATAATTTCTCTTGATACGGATTTAAACGATAATTTAATATGCACCATATATACATTTGTTGACAAAATTTATAAATTCTATTGAGGCATGTGTCCGTTCTAAATCAGACTTATAGGGGTTGCACATTGTAGAATAATTATGCATATTTTTAATAATATCGTAAAAAATTTTTTGTTTTCTTATAGCTTGATGTCTTTCATCCTGTGAAATATATTGTATTACATCATTGTTCATTGTTTTCTCCATATAAAAAAGTCTATATAAGAATTATTTACGATTTATGTCCATTCTGCAATATGTCAAGCATAAAATATTACAAAAAATTAAATTTTGTAACATTTTGTAAATCAAAAATAGTTCTATAAACGCATAATTAAACTACAATTAAAGCAAAAACATATAAAAACCTTATATAAGGCTTTATTTCAACATATTTATTTAATGTACTTGGCAAAAACCTGACTAAATTTGACTTTGGGAGGTATTTATTATAATATTACAAATGTAATACATAATAGGAGATAATAAATGGAAATCAAAATTAACGCAGAAGATTATAAAAAATTCGATAAATCTGAATTATTAATAAAAATAAATGAGGAAATTCAAGAATTAATAGACAATAATCTAGAATTTATTATAACAACAAACATCGAACATTTAAACCCTACCAAATTAGGTAATAAGCAAGTAAAGAAAGAGGTTATAGAATACTTAGATTTATAATTGAATTATTTTTATGCTAAAATACAGGCTGGAGCAATATAATTACAGAGCCTTTTGAACTAAACGTAAAGGCAACAAAGTTTGTAAATTATTTTAATGCTATCCGCACAATTTATTGAAAATTATCAAAAAATCTGCTAAAATTATAATGTCGGTGTTTTATGCACCTGATAAGCTGGACAAGTCATATAGGACTTGTCCTTCTAATATGATTTTATCTGCCTGTTTCTTATTTAATTTGTGATTTGTTACATAAAAACTTCCGTCTGATTTAACTTTAACAACTTGCAGATGCGGTTTTACTGTTTCTTTATCATAAAATAATTTGATATAATAATTGTAAACACCGTTTTTGACAATGATATTAGGTTTCTGCATTGTTCTTAATGCCCTGTTTAGATGTTTCTTTCTATGAGGGTCATTATCATTTATTAAATGTTCAATATGACTTTTATATATTATGATTTCATCAATCGGGGTTTTTATTCTTGTGCCTTTTGCTTGTATGCCGAGATACAAAACCGCATCTGCAACGGTGCTGCCGTTCCAATCCGGCGTCCGGCGGTGTTTTTTCTAACAAATTTAACTGTTTATGAATGAAAACGAAATTATCATAAACATTGCTGCTCGTTAAATATTTTGTGTTACTTAAAAGAATCTGTCTGCTAATATCTTTCATAAGAATGATTTTAGCATAAATATATGATTTATATTCAGAAAACACAAATATAAAAAAGCCGCTTGACAGTCCCTCTACGGTTTCCGAAAGAACCTTCCGTAGCCAATACCAAATGGATATTATTAGTATGAATGATTTAATTACCTTTGTCAAGACAGACTTGTGTTAAGAACAATTACGGCTAATAAATTAATTCATTCTATCTCTTACGGTCTGCATAAATGATGTCAAGGCTTCGTGTTCTTCAAGTTTCTGTTTTCTGTGTCTTGAAATTCCTCGCTCACGTGGACTTTGCCCTTGTGTTCGCTTTGGCTTTCGCTACCCGGCATAAATGCCGTCCGGAATTTCGCTTTTCGTACTTTGCGTTTAAGTTCCATAAATTCCCTGCATTCAGGCACATTATATTTTTGATAAACCTCATTTAAAATATCTTCTGTCAGCATATTATTAAAACTAACAATAGCTTTCATTTGTTCCTCTAAATTAAATCGGTCGTCAACAAGTCCGAATTTTTTATAAAGCTCGTCAATATCGCTGCTTGTTATTGATAAAAGTTCCATAATTCTATATCTATCTACACCCGATATAAGCATTGAAATATATTCAATATCTTTTTCAGTTAAATCTATTATTGTAACTGTTGGATTAAATGAGTTTAAAATATTTTCAAATTTCATAACTTTTCCTTACACTTTTGATACTGCATTTTTAATACTTGAACAAAATGGTTCTAACTCTTTTTGCAGAGTTCTTAAAACTTCTTCGGGCAGTTTATAGCTTTTTGAATGAACTTCTGCTTGCTTG
>CAJOJP010000084.1 GCA_905234915.1 Candidatus Gastranaerophilales bacterium | reverse complement strand
CTGAGTTTAGATGTTTTTATATACATAGCAGTTGGCTTCGTTTTATATCCCCTGACATGCCGTTAATGCTTTATTATAAATAATTTTTAGACTTATGCACCAGAATATACTTTTAGTTGTATATTTAGTCTAAAATGTTATGAACTAGGACAGAAACTTGACAACGCAGAAAATTTTTTATATAATTCTGGTATAATGCAAAGATAGTGTTTTAGCAGGTAATTTATTTTAAAAGACTGTAAATAGTTATTATTTGCTGAGATATTATGTATAAGGTCATATACAGTTATATTGTGCTGCGTAAAATATAGAGAAAAAATTGATGTTGGAAAAAATTTTTCAATGGATGAAAATCCAAGATGAAATAGGCGAACCGCCATGGGGTTATGACTTTCTTTTTAATTTGCCGGAGAGTGATTATCCTAAATATTTAAAAAAGATTTTTAAATACAGAACTAATCAAAGTGTTAATTTATTGCCTTCCGGCTCTAAAATGTGTCGGGGAGGGGGATTTTCGAGGCTTAAATTCAATGATAATGCAAATTTAAAGACTTTTAATCAAAAAATACAATGGATAAAGCTATACGGCATAACACCTTTAATGCGCGATTGTACGGATAAAGTAAAAGTACGTGATTTTGTACGTGAAAAAATCGGCAATGAATATTTAAAACCTGTTTTGCAGATAATACCTAATTGTCATGACATTAATGCTGCTTTTACCGCTCCTCGCAGTGACAATGATGTTTCAACCTACTTTGACCAAATAAATTGGGAAAAACTTCCTGATAGCTTTGTAATAAAATGCAATCATGGCAGTAAGTGGCAGTATATAATAAATAATAAGGCTGAACTTATTGAAAACAAACGAATGTATGAAATTGTAAAGAAAAATATAACCGGATGGCTGGAACAGGAATTTTGGTGCTGGAACGGTTTCGAGATGCAATATAAAGGAATAGAACCGAAAATAATAATAGAGCCGTTATTAAAAGAGGATGTAAACGGGTTTTCAGAGGAAATAAATGTATTCTGCTTTAACGGAAAACCAAAATATATAATAAAAATGCATAATCAAAAGCAGATAAGCGCATATGATGAAAATTTACAAATAACCGATGATGTTTTTGATGCTGAGGAAATGAATTTTGCAGTTCCTGCAGACGAAATAATAATACAAACGTGTGATTTAAGTAAAAAATTATCAAATAATTTTAATTTTGTACGTGTAGATTGGCTGATATACAAGAATAAGCCATATTTTAACGAATTAACATTTACTCCTTATTCCGGATTTAGAAGGTTTAAAAGAGATGAGTATGATAAAAGATTTGGCAGCTGGATAGGAATATAAGAGTTTCCCGCGCGGTTTTTATTACAAATGTAGTATTTACAAAGGAGAAAATATGGATTTTGATTTAATTGACAAGTTAAGTGATGAGGAACTGACATCACTATATAATGACGCAATTACCGATGGCATCACGGATGGCGTGCATACGGGCGCTTGCAATTGCTATACGCCCAGCGGCAGCATCTTCACCTTCGGGTACAACGACAACGACTGCGGAGGCTTCTGCGGCGGTTGCGAGATGCTCCAGAGTCACGGTCTTTATAGCTATGACGCTTGTAAGTCCTGGTGTCGCGGTCACGGTTTCTCGCTGCACATTTTCATGACGTCTTGCGGTTGTCTCCACTACGGTGAGCGGAATGGCACGTACGGCAATATAGATCGTTGCGGCACGTAGCTTAGCCCCTCATTATTTTTATCTCGGACGGGATAAAACTCCCGTTTTCCTTTAAAATTTAACATATTATTATATTAACTATATTTACGTACCTTAACGAGCTTGATAAATTTATTGTTAATGAGCTTCATTTTATTCCGTATTGCAGATTTGCCGATGATATGATTTTTTTTCATGAAAGTCCAAAATATTTAAATCATATTTATGCTCTTGTAAAAAATTTCTTATCGGAAAATTTAGAATTAAAACTTCATCCTAAAAAGAAATGCATTAATTTGGTTGAAAAAGGTTTTGATTTTATCGGATATGTTATTAAACCAAATAGAATTTATTTAAGAGCTGCTATTGTTAATAAATCTTTTTATAAAGTAAATAAATGGTCTAAGTTGCCTGATAAATTTTCGGAAAGCAAGCTTATTCATATTAGAGATTTAATGAACGGTTTTTTGGGACTTTCTGTTAAAGTTAATAATTATAACTACAGAAAAAAGCTTTGCAAAAAAGTTATAGGAAATCTTTTTCTTACATCCGATGATAATTACGGTAAGATTATAATTAATTGAACTATTATGTTCAGTTGTTTTTTATAATAATCAGCGTGCCGGTTCATAATATATTAAACAAAATGTACTTACGGTTGTAAAAATGCATATAATTTTAAAAAATATTACGGAAAATAAAAGTGTACAAAATACAATTATTTATTTAAAAAAAATTTTTTTTGGGGTAGAATGTTATAGCTTATACAGAAAGGGAAAATAATCGTGGGTTTAACATTTCAGGAATTAATATTAAATTTATCAAAGTTTTGGTCAGAATACGGATGTATAATTCAGCAGCCCTATGATATAGAAAAAGGCGCAAGTACAATGAATCCTGCAACTTTTTTACGTGCATTAGGCCCTGAACCATGGAATACGGCTATGGTTGAACCTTGCAGACGTCCTACCGATGCAAGATATGGTGAAAATCCGAACAGACTCGGACATTATTTTCAGTATCAGGTTATATTAAAACCCTCACCTAAAGATTCACAGGAACTTTACCTTAAAAGTCTGGAAGCAATGGGAATTGATTTATCTAAACATGATGTTCGTTTTGTTGAAGATAATTGGGAATCTCCAACTTTAGGTGCAGCGGGAGTCGGCTGGGAAGTTTGGCTTGATGGTATGGAAATTACTCAGTTTACTTATTTTCAGCAGGTAGGTGGTCTTGAAATTCGTCCTGTCGCTTTGGAAATTACATACGGACTTGAACGTATAGCTATGTATTTGCAAAATGTTAATTCCGTATTTGAGGTTATGTGGAATAAAAATCTTAAATACGGTGAAATATACTTGCAAAATGAAATAGAACAGTCAAAGTACAACTTTGAATATTCCAATGCAGAAAGATTGTTTAAAATGTTTGATTTGTTTCAGGCGGAGGTTGAAGCATGTGTTGAAGCAAAAATTGTGCTTCCTGCTTATGATTACGTTTTAAAATGTTCTCATACCTTTAATTTGCTTGACGCAAGAGGTGTAATAAGCCGTGACGAAAGAATTAATTATATTAACAGAGTAAGAAAAATGGCTGCTATGGTAGCTTCATTATATGTTGAACAGAGAGAAAAAATGGGATTCCCTCTGTTAAAAAAACAAACAGCCGCAGTATAAAAAAAGGAAATAACATTAATGCAAAACCCGTTAAAAAATTTAATAAATAATAAATTTATCTCTAATTTGCTAAGCAAAAAAAAACCTGATGAATTTCTTGAACAATCGTCCAGAAGCGGTTTAAATAAAACATTAACGGGATTTGACCTAATTATGTTGGGAATAAGTGCTATAGTAGGTTCCGGAATTTTTGTAATGATAGGCTCGGCTGTGGTAGGTACAAATGAACATGTGGGAGCTGGACCTGCATTAATAATTTCTATTATACTTGCAGGTATTATTTGTATATTTCCGGCATTTTGTTATGCTGAATTTGCCTCTATGATACCTGTTTCAGGCAGTGCTTATGTATATGCTTATGCTACTATGGGTGAATTTATGGCTTGGATTATAGGCTGGGTATTAATGCTTGAATATGCAATAGGTGCAATTGCCGTTTCTTCAAGTTGGACAGGTTATTTTATCCAGCTTTTACAGGGGTTCCCTTTTTTGCCTCAATGCATTAAAAATCCGCCCGTCTGGCTTATAAATAACTATACTGCAATAGCAGGAACTCCGCTGGCAGAGTCTGTTCCGCATTTATTTGGTATTCCTATATGCTTTAATATACCTGCAATTGCTGCTATCATAATAATTTCAGCCGTTCTTTTTAAAGGTATGACAGAATCAACAAATTTCGCAAAAATTATGGTATTTATCAAAATCGCAGTTATCGCATTATTTGTAATTGTTGGTGCATTTTATGTAAAACCGGATAATTGGACGCCTTTTGTTCCTAACGGAATTAAAGGTATTGAACTTGGTATTTTTACCATATTTTATGCTTATATAGGTTTTGATGCAATTTCTACCGCGGCAGAAGAAACAAAAAATCCGCAGAAAGATTTGCCTATAGGGTTAATGGGATCTTTATTTGTCTGCTCAATAATATATATTCTTGTTACTGTTGTACTTACAGGCATGATACCCGGAAATCAAATAGATATTACTGCCCCTATTGCTCATGCAATGAGATTTGTAGGTCAGGGTTGGTTTGCGGGGGCTATTTCAATTGGTGCATTAGCAGGTTTAACTTCTGTTTTGATTGTTTTAGTTTTCGGTACAACAAGAATTTTATATGCAATGGCGCGTGACGGATTTTTCCCAAAAATAATGAGTAAAGTACATCCAAATTATAAAACACCTTATGTTATGACTATTATTTCCGCACTCTTAATGATTGCAGGTTCTTTATTTATAAATATGCAGGTTGCGGCTGAACTTTGCGTTTTAGGTACGTTTTCATCATTTATGATTGTATGTATAGGTATTATAATATTGAGATATACCGAGCCCGAAAGAAAAAGAGAGTTTAAAGTTCCGTTTTGCCCGTGGTTTCCTGCTATCGGGGCTTTTTTATGCGCTTATATAATGTATAGAGCCATGCCGGATATAAAAACCGCGGCGGCAATTTTCCCGATTTGGCTTTTAGCAGGAGCCGTAATGTATTTTTCTTATGGTTACTTTAATCACAGAAAACTTGAAAAATCTGTTAATTATATTGAAACGTCAGCAGATAATGAAAAAACAGGGCAAAAAGTCTGCTAATTTATTTGTTTTTTACTTAAATTAATATTTGTTATAAATATTAATTTGGGGTTTTTTCTGTTATGCTGTAAATATAATATTGAAAGGATAAAATTTATGTTGAGAGCAGGTATCGTAGGACTTCCAAATGTAGGAAAATCAACTTTATTCAATGCGTTAACCTCGTCGAATAATGCACAAAGTGCAAATTTCCCGTTTTGTACAATTGAGCCGAATGTGGGAGTTGTAAATGTTCCTGATGAAAGGCTTTCTATACTTGCAAAAATGGTAAAGACAGATGTTATTATTCCTACTGCAATTGAATTTGTTGATATTGCAGGGCTTGTTAAAGGTGCAAGCAAAGGTGAAGGTTTAGGAAATCAGTTCTTAGCGAATATAAGAGAGGTGGATGCCATAATTCAGGTTGTAAGGTGTTTTGATGATGAAAATACAATTCATGTATCAGGCAAAGTTAATCCTATTGATGATATAGAAACAATTAATACGGAACTGGCATTGAGTGATTTAGCTTCAGTCGAAAAAAGAATTGAAAAAGTTGCGAAGCAGGCTAAAAGCGGAGATAAACAGGCTGTTTTAGAACATAAAGTTTATACAAAATTGCAGGAATTATTATCAAATGCTTCATTTATAAATCTTGAAGAACATTTTGAAGATGATGAACTGGAAATTGCAAAGGCTTCTCAATTAATGTGCATAAAACCGGTTATTTATGCAGCAAACGTTAGTGAAACAGACCTTGCAAAAGGTAACGGTTATGTTGATAAAGTAAAAGAATATGCAAAAAATAACGGAGCTGATGTTGTTGTTATTTCCGCAAAAATAGAAGCTGAACTTGCCGAATTATCAGAAGATGAAGCGAAAGATTATCTTGCCGATTTGGGAGTTAAAAATTCCGGTATTGAACGTATGATTCAGTCTGTATATAAATTGCTTAATTTAACTACGTTTATTACTGCAGGTGAAAAAGAAGTGAGAGCATGGACAGTTAAGTCAGGTTCAAAAGCTCCAAAAGCTGCAGGTGTAATACATACCGATTTTGAAAAAGGATTTATAAGGGCAGAAGTTACATCATATAAAGATTTTGTTGAATGCGCTTCATATGCGGTAGCCCGAGAACGCGGCTTGACAAGACTTGAGGGTAAAGACTATATAATACAGGACGGAGATATCGTTCATTTTCGTTTTAATGTATAATTTATCAGTAGAAATTAACAGGATTTTTAATGTCTTTGACAGTATCAATACAGCCTAATATTAGAGCAGGAATGTGTCCGCATGGAGTTCCTCAGTCCTCCTGTCCGATTTGCAGCAAGCAGAAAATGGGTATGGGACATGGTTCTTCCGTAAAACATAATCATAATAAAGGTGAATGGTCATACCAGAAATGCTATGTCGCCGGGCTTGAAATCAGAGCTGCAATGCAGAGAAAAGAGGCTGCACAAAATTTTTATGAAAAACAGTTTCAAAATGCATTGGATATTAATGCCAAAATGCAGAATATATCTGATAGATTAAATCAATTTATACAAAATATTAAGTCACCGTTTTTGCAGTCTTCAATGCAGTTTTTAATGAATATAGTTGTTAATCCTTCCTTCTTTATTACATCGCAAATTGCAGGTTTTTTTGATAAAATGGCTAAATTACCTCATAATATGATGAATTTGCTCCATAGAGTTCAGGAAAGAATTGTCGGAATTATGGGAGAAGTTAAAAATTTTATAGAAACAATAAATTTTGAAAATTTTAAACAAAAGGCAAAAAAATTTATGTTGTTTTGTTTATCTGTTATTGAAGATGAAAATTATAAAAATGATGAGACTTTAGCTGTTTTTAAATCAAGAGAATTAAAAAAATACATTGTAAGAATTATAAAAAAACGAAATAAAGATGAGCACGGAAGCAATAAGAACAAAAAATAATGGTCTATATGTAAAAAATGAGAATAATAAATCCATAAATACAACGCTTCAGGGGGTACTGGTTAATTCTCATTTAAGGACTTCGGCGTGCAATGAAAATTTTTCGTTTGAAGATATTGAAGATTCTTTATTAATAAGTAAATCAGACAAGTATTATTCTTCAAATAATAAACTTGAAATTAAAGAAAGTGCTTTTGATATAAAAAAAGCGATACTTCCTCTTATAGCCGGAACAATATCTGTTGCGGCAGGAGGCTATGCCTTTAGTGAATGTCTTAAAAAATCATCAAAAAGCCTTTTAAACACCAAAAATTTTGAGCATCTTCCTGATTTGGCAATTAATATGAATATTAGGGAAGAACCCCAGTTTGCAATATATAGAGCAATCCGCGACCCTAATTTTAAAAATATAATCGGGGCGATTGGTGTATTTATTATGAGCGGTATAACTTTATCCTGTAAAAACTTTGTTGATGGCGCAAAAGAAATTTGGGTAAAGAAAAAAAATGCGGATATAGAAAAAAATTTGCAGGAAAATTTAATAAGTGTTGATAGAGATACGTTCTCCGGTAAATTGAAAGTAGTAAATGACATGATGAATACAAATGTCAGTTATTTTGATTCTGTTATCAATTCAAAACAAGAAACTCTTTGTCCTGATATTGCAAGTTTCACTCACAAACCCAAATCAAATATTTTTGATCCGTTTTTTACCTCTTTCAAAGGAAAAGAGTCAAAAGAAGATATAAAAGAAAATAAAAATAACAATTTAAAATATACTCTTCTTGCCTCCGGTGTTATTTTCGGCAGTATATTTTTAGGCAAACTAAGTTATTCCAATATTAAAAAGGCAATAGATAATACTCAAAAATTTGCCAATAAATATGCGGAAAACACAATTGATGTAATAGAAAAACTGACAAATAAAGCCGATAGAAAAGATGTTCCTGCTGTTATTGAGTTAATGAAATCAATTTGTGCAAAACCTGAGAGAATAAAAGAAATAGGAGCAAAATATAATTTAACGGATGGAGAAATTCAAAATATTATAGAAGAAGTTGAAGCTTCACAAAAAACTATATTTGCAGATGCTCCTACGGCACTTGGCGGAGTTCCCAAAAAAGTTCAGTATTACTGCTATATTGATGAACCCAGAGGTCACCTTTATAATTGGCTTTTAAACCCTGAAAATAAATTTACAAAACAAATTTTTACGGCATTTACTGCTTCAAGTGCTTTTGGTTATGTGTTTGAAAAAGGTATGGAAGCTGTAAAAGAAGTTACCGTTATGCAGGAAAATGCGAAAACCGAACTTGATTTAAAAAAACGGCTTGTATCTGTTGAAATTGAGAATTTCCGTGCAAAAAAAGAAAGTGCAATTACTCCGTTAGTTGATAATTTTACAATTCAGGCGCAAAGCGGTCAAAAATCAAAGAAGGATTTAAAACAAATTGCGGATAATATTTTAATGGAAATTAAAAACGGCCCGCCTTATGTATATAATTAAATAAAAAAATTTGGAATTATATACATTTTTTACACCGGAAAATATATTTTGGTGTATAATCGTCTTTATCCGTGTAAAATAAATTTAAAACATACTGCGGATACTGCATACCTATTTTGCTAACTGCAACCCGTGGCG
>CAJOJP010000083.1 GCA_905234915.1 Candidatus Gastranaerophilales bacterium | reverse complement strand
CTGTTTGACGAACGAATGTGAGGAGTTTGCCCGCCACAGGTTGCAGTTAGCAAAATAGGTATGCAGTATCCGCAGTATGTTTTAAATTTATTTTACACGACAAAGACAATTATTCATCATAATATATTTTTCGATGTAAAATTGTATATAAATACATAAATATATTAATCGATAAATCTGTATTTAATTAAAGTCCAAACAGCACAAATACCGTCTTTCCAGTTTATTTTTTTACCTTCGGAATGACCTCTGCCGTTATAGGAAACGGGAACTTCTTTAAGTCTTACTTTTTTCTTTAATATTTTTGCTGTTATTTCAGGCTCAAAATCGAAACGATTTGATTTTATTGTCACAGACTGCAATATATCTTTTTTAAAAGCCTTATAGCAGGTTTCCATATCCGTAATTTTGCAGCCGAATAAAATATTTGTAAGTGAGGTTAAAAAGATATTTGCTATTTTATTTTTTAAAATAAAATTTTTATTGTTATCAGGGTTAATAAAGCGCGAGCCATATACAACATCAGCTTCATCATTAATTAAAATCGGTAACAATTTATCGTAATCCTCGGGGAGATATTCTAAATCAGCATCCTGAATAACAATAAAATCGCCTTTTGCTTCTTTTACAGCAGTTCTTATTGCGGCACCTTTTCCTTTATTTTTTTCATGGAATAAAATTTTATATTTATTTTTTAGTTTTTCCAAAATATCTCTTGTACCGTCAAAAGAAAAATCATCCGTAAGAATAATTTCTTTTTCTAATCCTGCAAAGTTAGCATTTTCAACCTTTTCCAAAATTTGCAGGATTGTATTTTTTTCATTAAAAACAGGTATAATTACCGATACTTTTTTCATTAAATGCTCTTTAAAAACTCGTATATAATTTCATCCCAGTATAGCATAAAAGTAACCTTATGTCATGCTTAACAAACCAAAGAAGCTGTCCGAAAAGGAACAGCCTCTTTTGTATTTATATAATTTTTATACACAATTTGAAGTTATCAATCTTTCAAGGTGTTGTTTATCTTGTAATTCAGTACTATATGAATTAAACATAGTTTGAACACGATTTCTTATTGTTGTAGATGCCAATCTGTATTTTTCATAATTATCACAGGTATTAATTAAATTATCAAAGGAATTACTATCAGATGAGCTGGTATCCTTAACTCCACCCACAGTTTCAGTACTGCTGAGTCCTATTACTGAACCTCCCAGTGCTGTTTGGTCATTAGTTGTAAATGTTGTATCTTGTGTACCTGTCGTATCATCAATTGTTTCGGCTGCTGCCATTAATATCGCAGCTATCGAATCATCTCTGTAGCCTACACCAAAATCACTGCTATTTTTAATTATTGAACCGGCTGTATAAGTGCTTTCTGATTTTTCAGTTATATCTGTAGCTGTTGTTGTTTGTAAATGTTTTAACAAGTTGCTAAATGTTGTTGCGCTCTTCATTGCTCCGCCACCTTGTAATGCCAGAGCAGTTACTGCAGCACCTAAATCATCAAGTCCAAGATTTTCATTTGCACCTTTTAAATTATTAAATAAATTTGTTGCATCGGCTACATTTATGTCACTAGGTAAATCATACAAAAATGTACCTGATGTAGATGCATTTCCAAGCGATAGTTCAGTGCCTCCGCTCAACTTTCTTACTAAAAATGCAGCAAGCTTATTTGCTTGAGCTTGGGTCAAGCTGGAATTTTTTGTAAGTATTCTCATATTAGTAAGACCAAACAGATTTCTCTTTGCTACTATTAGTCGCTCATTTGCTTTTGTCTTGTTAATATTTATAGATTCATGTGCTGAATAACTAAATATTTGACCGCCTAATACAGCCTGATCATCAGTCCCCATATAGTTACCACGAGAAGCTTTCTGACCTTCGTTCCATATATTTGTTATTGATTTAGTATCAACATAAGCTACACCATACTTTTCAGCATCAATCAAAACAGTAGCGTTTGCATCACTGATGTTGCTTTTATTTTGTAATTGAGCCATTAAATTACCGAATTTTGTTCCGTCAGGTGATGTTGTAGCAGTTAAATCAACCTTTTGTCCGCCTTGTAATGCCAATGCCATTACTGCAGTACCGATATCTCTAAGCTGTAAAGAACTATTATTACCTTTCAAGTTGTTATATAATGCTTTAGCTATCTCAAGTTTTTGACCGTTATAGTTTTTAAATGGCTCCTGTTTAAAATCTCCGCTACCATTCACAGTGATTGACTTATTTGAACTTGTCAAATATTCTTTTATATCATTTAGAACCTCTTTTATATCAGTATCGTATGTATTATCAGTTTCTGCTTTTCCTGCTAATAATCTCCAGTTTTGCTTGGCTTGTTCATTATTAACACCATCATCGAACGCATTAATTGCAAGATTTTCTTTTGCTTCTTCAACTTTAGCTCGTCCGGCTTCTGCTGTACCAATATAGTTTTGAGCTCCTACACTTATTACACCTCTTGATTCTATTGTAGCTGCGCTTCCGTTAACAGTTACAGAACCTGTACTGCTTACACTGATCTTGGTATCATGAAACATACTTTTACCTATTAAGGTATGATCAGAAACTGATATACCATTAGAAACATTCTTATCTCTTTTCTTAGCGGCATTATTTAAAATTCCTTGTAAATCTGCATCATCAATTTTAAAATTGTTAAAGTCGGGGGATTCGCTCATTCTTTTCAAAATTTCTTTTCGCATTGAGCTTACATTTGTATTATATTGCGAATCATTTAATATATTTGAAACCAGTTTTATAAAATTCTTTTTACCATCGGAAGTAAGATTAGCATAAGAATTATCCGAACGTTCTTTTAGATGATTCATTATTGTTGCACCTATAGCTGCATTACTAAAATCTCTCAGTTCAACTACTGCTTCATCGGAACCTACCAACGCAGAATTTCCTTCATCACTGATTCCTGCGATTTGACTAATTAAATTGAAGAAATAATTATATTCATTTGAACCATAAGTATAGTTAAATGGAGCACTATTATTGCCACTGTCATATATAGCCTTGGAATGATCTGCATCCTTATATAGATATACCGGTTCACCATAATCGTACCTGATTACAGGGTTTCCTGCTTCCCAAGTACCGGAACTATTTTTTACTTGTCCTGTCAGTACACTTCTAAGCATATCCGGAGTGAGCTTAAATTCGTCACTTGCATTAAGAAATATATTATTCAGTACATTTTTAAATTTTGTATAGTCATCAGGAGTTATGCCACTCGGTCTTGTACCTGTTGCATAGATATCAACTATATCATCTAATTTATTTTCAATTTCAATGTCAGCAGCATTAATTAATGCTTCATCTGCCTCAGTAGTAATTAAATTAGATGTTTTACCGTTAACTGCCATATCTGCTAAAAATGCCAGTTCGTTATTTTGAAGATTATCATTATAACCTGATATATTATTAGCTTTGTCAATACCGTCCTTTTGTGATTCTATAGTCCTTAAAAGTTTTATAATATTTTGTTGATCAGTATTTGCTAATGGTCCATCAGCTTCAAAAAGTTTAAAGTAATTATTTCTATTGTCGTTAAGTGTCTTACGTATATTATCAAAATCAGTTATCTCTGATTTTTCTGCTTTATCTGCAACAAGTTTTGTTGTTATTGCTAATCCCAGTTTTTCTTTTGTTATCCTACCCGTATTGCTGCCGGCTATCTTACCTAGTGCATTTTCTACGTTTTGCTTTAAAGTTTCGTTTGTAATACTATTAGTGCTAAACCAGTTATTAACCCAAGTATTAACGTTAGTTATCTTATTGTCTCTTACGTCATTCTTGAAATCTTGGATAAGCTGATTAGTTGAACCAGCGCCTAGTGTTCTAGAGAAATTAATACCGCCGCCTAAGAACGATAACAGATTCCTTATACCATTATCACTTACAGCCTCATTTATGTCATCATTAAAACCATTCACTAACGTTTGATCTGTACCATAAAGATCTAAATCATGACCATCTTGAATACCGGCATTTTTACAGCTTTTGATTTTATCTGCCACACCATCTTTATATTCAACAATTGATATAGGATTACCATCTTTATCTAATCTTACTTCTTGTTTGGGTTTATCGTTATTGTCCATCAACGTAATACTCGTTATATTTCCGTCTTTATCAACTTTTACTTCAGCCTGCACTTTTGAGGTGTCGATACTTTCTTGTCCGGAAACAGCTTTTGCCTGATAAACATCTGTTTCACCACTTTTTAGTGTAAGATTACACTCTATTCCGTTAATATTCATTGATTTTGGTAGTTCAACATCATCAGTATTAGACTCGTTGTAGTCAATCTTTGTTATTGCTATATTATTTTCATAAGAAATAACACCTTCTACCTTATGCCTAATGGAATTATACATGGTTGTAACATTAGCCGCAGCACCATTTGCACTATGCTTTAAGTTATTATCTGTATAAGTGACACCATCCCATTCAGCACTATTTATCTGTCCTGTAGTATCATTAACTGTTATACTAACGTCATCACCATAGTGCAATATTGTTGTTCCGTCGGAACCATCTTCTCGTGCAGTTATACCGTTATTATTAATTCGGCTTGTAGCATCATTACTGCCATTATCCATTATATTATCCATTACGGTTAAATAAGTATTCCAAGTTGCCATTGCAGAGCTATAAGCTGTTTGAGTGCTTCCTGTGTTTCTAAGACCTGCTTTCTGTGTAACATAAGTACTAAATTCAGCTTGTGTTACAACACCGTCATTGTTTTCATCCATTGCTTTTAATTCTTGTAAGCTTAAACCGTTTGTAATATTTTCCAGATTTGCAGTAGTACCGGTTGTATCCGTAGTTAAAGTATTCCCGGTTGTTCCGATTGCAGTCTTAGAATTTTTCCCCATCATTAAAGCTCTGTAATGAATTGCTCCTGAAATTTGTTCATCTGGCATTTTTTCTCTCCTTTTGTTTTATGTCAATTTTCACTATAGAGTATATCGGCAATTTTCATTTAAACTTTAATTTTTTTGAAATCTGCTTTACAAAACTTAATATTGTTAGCACTAAAAAATTATATCCTTCAAACGATGTATAATTAATAAATTTTTCAGCATAATTTCCACCGGTAAAAGGACAACAAAATAATTGACTTTTAATATTATATCATTATATATGATACAAAAAGGGTAATTGTATGATAAACGGCAGTGTTCATTTTACGGAACGTGGCATCGTCCAAAATATAAGAGCAATGAGAAGACAACAGGTTTTGATGGATATTACTAATCAAAACATAATGGGATTTGATAAAGTGGGTTATCAAAGAAAAATACCCGTAGTTTCTTCTTTTGCAGAGTTTATAGGAGAAGAAGCAGTTTCTGCAACAACCGATGATACAGTCGGAAGATTAAATATATCAAATAATCCTTTAGATATTGCGCTTGCAGAAAAAGGATATTTTCAAATACAAACAAAAGACGGTATTCAATTGACCCGTGACGGACGTTTTAAAATGAACAAAGACGGAGAAATTTTAACACTTGAAGGTAATAAAGTGCTTTCCACCTCGGGGTTCCCTCTTGTACTGCCGCTTGTTCCCGAAAAACTCAGTGATATAGTAATTGACCTTGACGGTAAAGTAAGCGTTTTGAACAGTAAAACACGAAAACTTGAAACGGCAGGCACCATCAGCGTTGTAAGCCATGACGGTATGGCGGTTCTTTCTCCCAATGTAAGACAGGGTTATAACGAATATTCAAATGTAAGTATGGAAACCGAATTTATGCAGGCAATGGAATATCCTAAACATTTTGAAGCAAACAGCGTTGTATTTAATATGCAGAAAGATATTTTGCAGCGTTCAATACAATCGTTAAGCAACTAGGAGATGATTAAATGACCACTATTTCAGGCATAATAAATAAAGGTATAATAAATTCCGAAATACAGTATAAAAGACTTGCATATATAGCAACAAATGCAGCCAACTATAATACATACGGTTACAGAACAGTACGTTTTGAACAAATACTGGATGAAAACGGCATTCTGACAGGAGTTGAAAGAAGCGATTTCACTCCCGGCGGTATTCAAAGAACAGCACGCGATCTTGATGTCGCAATAGAAGGTACAGGTTTTATTCCCGTAACTTCAGTTAACGGCGAAGTTGCATATACCCGCGACGGTGTATTTAAAATTAATAAAGACGGTTATATTGTAACAAACGATGATTATTTGGTCGGTGACGGCATTCAAGTACCGGTTAACTACGATAATCTTCAAATATCAGCAGACGGAACAGTTGAAGTTTTTGCGGATGACGGCAGCGAACGTGAAATTTTGGGAAAAATTCCGCTCGTAAATTTTTTAAATCCCGAAGGTTTAAAAAGAGGCGACAATAATAAATTTTATTTAACCGCCGAATCGGGAGAACCTGTATTATTAAAGAAACATGACAGGTTTAAACAGGGCAGTGTCGAAATGACAAACCTTGATTTACGTACGGAAGCAAATTCAATCTTGAGATTAAATGCTTCAATGCTGGCAAGTTTCAAAATTATGCAGACAGTTAATGATATGTACCAAAAAACAATAAGATTAGCTCAGTAATAAATTGAAAATTGAGAGGTATAAATGATTATAGGAAATGCAATAGCTAATAATTTGTTCAAGCTCGATTTAATAGCCGAGAAACAAAAAGCACTGGCTTGTAATCTTGCCAATATGGATACTCCGCAGTATCAAAGAAAAGATATTTCATTTGCACAATATTTAGGAGGTACATCAGGTTCTTTGGAAACCGCATTATCAATAAAAATGGGACCTTCTCCCGTTACTGCAAAAACGGTTTCAGGTAAAGTGGATCCGGCTATGGAGCTTGCCGAAATGAGAAGAATGCAGGCTTTTTATACGGAAGCTACAAGAAGAATGACTTCTATATTTGCAGAAATGAAACAAGCTGTCAGTATGGGTAACGGGTAATAAATATGGGTATATTTAATGCAATGAATATAGGCATTGATGCCTTAAAAGTCCACAGTTCAAGACTTGATTTAGTATCAAAAAATATAGCAAATATTGATACGCCTTATTATACAAGAAAAATTCCGCTTGTAGTTGAAACAGAGAGGAGTTCTTTTTTGAGTGTAATGAAGCAGATGAAAGAATCCGCCTTCGGCTTAGGTGCAATGCCCTATGCTTCAGGCAGTGTTGCTTTATCCGGCGTAGTTGAAGACCCTACGCTCGGTGAAAAGTTATATAAACCGGGTCATCCTGATGCGGATGAAAACGGTTATATAAGAACCTCCAATGTTGACCCTCTTGTTGAAATAACCGACGGTATTATGGCTCAAAGAGCTTATGAAGCAGGACTTGCCATAATCTCAATGAGTAAATCAATGGCAGATAGGGCGGTATCTATAGGTCAGTAATAATATAATACGGTAGTATATAAATGTTTACGGGTATGTTACATAATTTATTAAATTCCTCAAGTCATGCAGCAGCACTGCAAAGAGCGCAGCAGCTGAATGATTATGTACAATCCCGTCAAAATAACGAAATTCAACCTCAAACAGTCGCAAAGCTGCAAACCTTCGCTAAAATTAAGTCTGATACAAATATTCAAAAAATTTCGGGTGATAAACAAAACAGTCAGCTTGATAATCAGTTCGGAGTACCTGAATTAAATACATTTGAAGATGTTCTTAATTCCTCATTAAATGTTCATACCAGGTTTAATGTGAATAAACCTAAATATGATATTAAATTCGGTGAATTGACTACTCACGCTCAAGCTTTAAATGCATTGCAGCGTCTTTCGGCAGCTGAAAGTTCAAATAATTCATCAGAATTTGATGCATTTGACAGTCTTTCTTCTTTAAAATTTCAACAGCCTGCTTTTCAATTAACCGAGGCAATCAATAAAATACAGGAATTACAAGCAGCAAAGGCTCTTTCCTCCGTAAATCCGGTTAATACCTTAACGGAAGCTCAGGCAGTAAGTCAAATCGCACAGCCAAAAGAAAAATCAACAATTAAAGATTTGGTTAGCAGAATATCAAAAAAACACGGCGTTGATGAAAAACTCATACACGCAATAATAAAACAAGAATCAGGTTATAATCCCAATGCAAAATCCTCGGCAGGCGCACAGGGCTTAATGCAGTTAATGCCCTCAACCGCAAAATCGCTCGGGGTTAAGAATCCTTATAATCCTGCTGAAAATATTGACGGCGGCGTAAGATACTTAAAAAGTATGCTTGAAAGATATAACGGAAGTATTCCTTTAGCACTTGCCGCATATAATGCAGGTCCCGGTAATGTAGATAAATACTCCGATATTCCGCCTTTTAAAGAAACTCAAAACTACGTTAAAAATATACTTGCTAACTATCTTTAAACAATATACTGTAATTTAGATATTTCTATAATGTTTTTACACCTTAAAATATATTATGGTGCATAATTAGCGAAAGTATTAACTAAAAAAGGAATTAAAAACAGCGGTCTAATTTTTTTTGTTATTTAAAATTAAAAATTCAGTCTTAAGAAAAAATCTTCAAAGCTGCTGCTACGTATTCTACTTTGCTAGCTTCAACCCAAAGCCGCTCGGATGGCGAGTCGGCTT
>CAJOJP010000082.1 GCA_905234915.1 Candidatus Gastranaerophilales bacterium | reverse complement strand
TTGGATGATTTATCAAGATAAATTGTATTTTGAAGAATTAACATTTACACCCTACAGCGGGTTTAGCACTTTTGATAAAAAGTGGAATTTAAAAACGGGAAACTGGTTAAATTTGGAAGGAGTTTAAAGTGGATTTTGATAATTTAGAAAAACTAAATGATGAAGATGTAACTCAATTGTATGATGAAATTGCAGGTTCAGACAGAATATCAAATTGTTTTGCTCTTATTTATAAGAATGTAGTTTGCGATGCGGATGAAAATGCCCAAATAATTGGTCCACAGGCAATGTGGCTGGGCTGGGAGCAATGTAATACGCTAGGAAATGGTGCTGTTTCTTCTCCTGAAGAGTGTCTTAAGTATTACAATATTCATAAAAACCTTACTTTTTATTCTACAAATTCAACTTGTGAAAAATTGTATGGTAATCCAAATGCTAGATTATATCCTTTAGATGTTGCTGAAGCTCCAGTATATACTGACAAATGTGTTCTTTTTAGAAATACGCTTGAAAATAATCCTGGATTCGGAACCGGAGCTTGTCAATGGGCAAGAGATATGTTGTACAGTAACATTACCGGAACTGTGGGCGGCGGTCATTCTTGGGTATTTTACAATGAAGTGCAAGAAATGTGTAATTCAGATTAATAATAATAGCCGGTAGGTTGGTGTGAAACCCGACAAAAACAATTTTATAGCAAAAACTATATTTTACGCAGCGCGGGAATTAATAACTCCCGCCTTTTTTTATATCTGCTATAACTTTCTACCAGACTAAATAAAATTAATTATTTTGTCATCGCGAGCGAGTGTAACGAGCGTGGCGATCCAGTTAGTATTACTGCTTTTAAAACATCCGGATTGCTTCACCCGCCTACGGCAGGTTCGCAATGACACTTAGCCTTATATAAAAAACGAAAAAAAGAAAATACTTTAAGGAGCATTGAACACGCTCTAGCTAATTTTTTTACTCTTTGCTTTCTTTTTTCCTTTTTTCTTCAAATCAGTAATATTCAAGTCTTTTTTTGCATTTTCAATAGAAATTTTAGCTAACGGCTTACGATATTTTTTATCGTAAAAAACAAGCCAATGTTCGCGATTTGGATTATCAACAGAAAACGATAATGTTCCTGAAATATTTTCCCCTTTTTTAACGGATTTAGTACCCAGTGAATTTCTATAATTACTAAAGATTGAAGGATGATAACTATTGTGCAAATCATTTACCATTGCTATATCCAGACATGAAAAATCTGTTTTTGAGTTATTTTTTATAAGCAAATCAAGTGTAATTGTATTTAAGTTATCAAACGGATCTTTTTCAAGAAAAATGTCATTAATCTGAACATCAAGTCCCTCGTATTTTATTTCCTCTTGTTTTAATGCCTCATGAGTCAAAATTTGTATCGGCTGAGAACTTGTAATATGCACTTTAATTTCATCTCCGGGAGAAATTAAAACGTTATCACCTTTTCTGAAAAGACTCATGCCAAGAGCAACAATACCGCCGATTGCTGCACCTCCTGCAAGAGTGTAGCCATGACTTACTATAGCACCTTCAATACCTGCAATATGAACTGCCGCCATTGTGCCTGCCACTCCTCCGATTGCAACTGAGGTTGCACTATCCGTAATTACTTTTGCAGTAGATTTAGCAGGATTTAATTTTGATGTCATTCCGCCTTCAATAGGAATTTCTCTGCCGTCGGGAGTTATAAGGTAATCAAAAGAAAGTTCTATATATCCGTCGCGTCCCATTCTTTTCGGGTCTGAAATATTTCTGATTATACCGTGAGCTATGGTTCCACGCGGAATTAGTACTCCCGAACCTGCAAGTACATCTTTTGATACTTCCGCAAAAAATTCATCACCTTCTATTGAAGTTGCTCCGTTTAAAACTTGTGATACCGTTAACTCAACAGCTTTTTTATTTTCAAGCTTCTTTTTTTCATTTGTAAAAATTTTTTCATTTTGTGTTTTATTGCTGTTTGTTTCTTCTATGTGTCCTTGAATTGGAGCTGCAAAAGCAGGCATAAATTCAAAACACAAAAAACCCGATATTATTAATGATATTATATTATTTTTCATATTCCCTGCCTTACTACATTTTACTATATTTACGGGAAAAATTGTATAATTTTTTTCATATTAGCAATTTTTTTCTTGTATGTGTTTTATATATATATGTAAAGTGTTCTTGAGTAGGGGAAGATTATTATGTTTGATGTAGAAAATAGAGATTTATTATCCAAATTTCAAAATACAAATAGTTTAAATAAAGCTGATTCTAACGGCAGATATGTTAATAGAAGTTATGCCACCGGATCAAATAATAATGATAGAGATTCTGTTATTTTAAATAATGCTCAGAACGGTAAAACCTCCGAAAAACCTGCTCGGGAAGAGAAAAAACAATATGGATTTCTGGATATGACATGGGATATTTTTAAAAATATAACAGGTATCGGTAAAAAATCAGTAAATACGGCAGCTCCGGCTAAGAATATGACTGAATGTGAAACACAGACAGCAACTCAGGTGCCGGTAATACATTCGGAAAATCCAAATAATGCATTAGATATAAAATATGAAGAAATAAGTAAATTATCAATAAGCGAAAAAAGAAATATGATAGCAGATTTAGAAATTGAAAATACCGGAGCATTTGATTCTTCAATAAATAAACTTGTTAAATCAATGGGAATTGATACAAGACCGTTAGCAAAAGATGTAAAAGCAGGATTTTATGATGCTTTATCCTCTATCGAGCGTAAAGACAGCAGTTTTAGAACTTTTGATTTTGAAAATCCTAATTTTAAAATCGATTTAAGATATCCGCGTGAAAAATTTATTCAGGATATAGATAAAATAACCTCTGATTTATCAGAGCAGGATAGAAACACAGTCTGCGGTTATTTCGGTTTTGAAATGAAAAATGTTTTTAATAATAAGGTTATAAACGGATATCCGAGTGATTTAAATAACGGCGGAGAACTTGCCGAAATACAAAATCCGGAATTAAAAAAGACTATAGAAAAAATGCGTCCTTTGGTAAAAGAATTTAGTGAAAATAATGAAGTAAAAATACAAGGTGAAGTTGAATTATCAAAAGAAATGAATAAAATAATAAAGGCTTTTCCCGAATTTTTAACGGAAATAGGCAAAAAACAGCACGGAACTCATAATTTTACGCTTGATATACATTCGTTAAAAGTATTACAGGGCGTAATTAATAATCCCGATTTTGAAAAACTGCCTCAAAATGATAAAACAGCACTTAAAATTGTTGCTTTATTCCACGATATTACAAAACGTGAAAACTTAAACGATAAATTGCATCCTAAAGAAAGTGCATTTGATATTAAGTATTTATTGCAAAAACTTGAACTAGACGAAAATGAAAAACAAAAAATATATAAAATAGCAAAAAATCATAACTGGCTGGAAATGTATAATAAAAAAGGAGCTGCAATAATACCAAATATAGCTTATGAATTAAAAAACGGTAATGATTTTAAAATGGCCTGCATTTTAACGGAAGCTGACTTAAAAGCAGTCCAGAGAAACGAACAATTCTACAGCTGGTATAAAGCAGATTTTGAAAGAGGCAAACAAGAAGTTGGTCAATTTGTTGATAAAATAAAATAATAATCTGTAATTTTAATTTTTATTCTTATACTTTATCATTATCCATGGGTAAATTAAAGTAATAAACAGCCCGATACAAATAGAAATTAAAAGTGCAAGTTTAAAATCTGCCATATTAGAATAAATATATCCTAAAATATATTTTAATAATATAAATATGCAAACAGCTCCGATAACTCCCCTTTTAATTTTAGATGTCAAACTGCCCTGTTTTGCATCAAAAGGAATAAATCTGCGACATAAAAAAGCTCCGTTTATAAATCCGATTGATAAACCATGGCAAATTACGGCAGAATATATTGAATTTTTGGGATTTACCAATAATGTACCGTTTACATAATCAAGCGGATAATTATTAAAATAGCAAATATATGTTAAGGCACTGATTGCAAATATATTAAAAAATAATAGCAGATATAAGTATCTGTTTTTCTTTTTATCTGCCCAATTTATAAGACTATTCATCAAAAATACAAGTATTAATCCCAATGTTAAACCGGCAGCGACATCCTGCGGAGTGTGTACACCAAGCCACATTCTCGAAAATCCGACACAAAGAACAGTTAAAATTAAAAGAAAACATGCAAGTTTATTTTTTCGATAAAGAAATGCAAGACCCCCTAAGACGGAACAGGCAGTTGAACTGTGTCCGCTCGGAAAAGAATAACCTTTTGCAGCATTAATTGCAAGTTCTACCGGGTGTATTTTATCACACAATACCCACGGACGATATACACAGGCAAGCATTTTAAGAAATTGCGATAAAATAAGCTGAAGTCCGAATAATGAACATAAATAAATGCCTGATTTAGTATCAATACACCAGTATATTATTGAACAAATCATAATTGGCAGCCAAAGTTCGCCTAAAATCGTAATTGATAAAAACAAATTGTTTAAATATTCAAAATGTTCTGTCCTTATTGTCTGCAATAAGGTTAAAAAATTAATTTGAGAATTAATCCAGTCACTGTTTGATAAAAATTCAATCATAATTACTCAATCACCCATTTTTCTAATATATCACTATTTATATTATCAAAAAATCTTGAAGGTTTCGATAAAACCATGCCCGTAGAATAATCAAACATATCTATCGGATATGTTATATACAAAAAAGTTTTTGCCCGCGTAAGCGCAACATACATAAGTCTTAATTCTTCATCGAGTTCTTCTTGTGAATTAAAAGAGTACGTAGAAGGAAATCTCCCATCGACTGCTCCTATTATAAAAACAGCTTTATATTCCAATCCTTTAGCACTATGTATGGTAGAAAGAGTAAGAAAATCATCCTTATGCGCTCCTTCTTCAATATCCGATACGGAAGTATCAGGCGGTTCAAGAGCTAAATCGCTTAAAAAATCTTCAAGGCTTGTATATTTTTCACTTAAAGCAATAAAATGTTCAAGGTCTTTTTCACGTTTTGTATAATCGTCATATTTATCCTTCAATATAGGTTCATAATATTTTATTACGTTTTGAACTACTTTTGAAGGTGAAAAAATATCCTTCTGATTTATATTTATCAATTCGGAAAGTTTTATAACATCTTGAGGATTTTTTACGGGAAGCTTTATATTTTTAATATCATTATTCTCTGTTAAGACAGGCAAAAGTTTATTTGCTGCAGCGGAACCTATACCGTCAAGCAAAAGTAAAATTCTTGTATAGCTTATAATATCGGCAGGATTAAGAATAACGCGCAAATGAGCGATTATATCCTTAATATGCGCTGCTTCAATGAATTTCATACCGCCGAATTTTTTATAAGGTATTCCTTTTTTGGCAAGTTCAATTTCTAAATTATAAGTCATCCTCGCACTTCTTGCCAGCACACAAATATCATTAAGTTCAAGATTTTCTTCTTCCGTAAGTTCTAAAATTCTTTGTGTAATAAATTCAGCTTCGGTTTTTATATCATTTGCACTTATAAGAGCAGGTTTTACGGGATTTTCTATTGTCGAAAAAAGAGTTTTGGTATATTTTTCTTTTGCTTTTAATAAAATTTCGTTAGCTAATGACAGAATATTTTGCGAACTTCTATAATTTTGCTCAAGCTTAATAATTTTAGTATTTTCAAAAATCTGAGGGAAATTTAGAATATTTTTAAAATCAGCCCCTCTGAAAGAATATATACTCTGAGAATCATCCCCCACAGCCATAACATTATTATGCTCGCTTGCCAGCAGTTTTATTATTTGCGCTTGAATAACATTTGTATCCTGATATTCATCAACCATTATATATTTATATTGATTTGAAAGTTTTTTTCTTATTTCGGAATTTGCCTGTAAAAGAGTTCTTAAATACAAAAGCAAATCATCGTAATCAAGAATAGAGTTTTTTCTCTTATATATATTGTATTCTTGAAGAATTTCATTTATTTTTTCGATACAATGAGAGAACTGAGGATATTCCGCATCAATAATTTCAGAGGAAGGAATATTTTTATTTACTGATTTTGAATAAATATCAAGAATAGTATTTTTCTTAGGGAAACGTTTTTCCTGTTTTCCTATTATATTTGACCTTATATGCTGAATAATATCTTCGCTGTCAACTCTGTCTGTAATTGTAAAATTATTTGCGAGTTCCAAATATTTTGAATATTTTCTTAAAACAATATTTGCAAAAGAATGAAAAGTTCCGCCTGAAACTTGGTCACATCTTGAATCAAGCACTATGGATGCCCTTGAGAGCATTTCATAAGCGGATTTTTTAGTAAAAGTTAAAAGCAGAATATTATTAGGATTAACTCCATCTTCAATTAAACGTGCAACACGATAAGTAAGAGTTTTGGTCTTACCACTGCCTGCACCTGCAATAACAAGCACAGCCCCCTCTTTTTGGATAACTGCTTCTAATTGTGCAGAATTTAATTCTTTTTCATAATCAATTTTATAGGAGGATACAGTCTGAACTTTTTTAAGAGTATATTTTTTTACTGTTAAATTTTCCATAATCTAAAATCAATTCAGCTTGTGATATAAGATTGCTGACCAACTATTTAATTTGTTTTTCAATAAGTTCGGTTATATCATCACAGCCAAAAACAACAACAGCTTTAGATAAAACGATATCATAATTATTTTTTAAAGCTATAGCACTTATTTGTGAAGTAACTTCCTCATTAACGGTTTTTAACTTTTCTTTAAATTCTTTTGATATTTCTTCTTTTTTCAGTGTAAATTCTTTATCGTAACGACGTATTAACTTATCTCTTACATCCCTTGAGTCAGGCTTTTCTATTTGTTTTTTTACATTTTTAAGCCATCCTTCAAGCTCTTTATTTTTTTTATCGTGCTCAGCTTTCAATTTTTTTACGGAGGAGGATTTAGCCACAACCTTATCTACATCAATCATTGCTATTTTCGACCGACTACACCTGTTATTTTCCGCAACATTTTCCGTTTGTTCTTTTTTCCCCATAACCATAATATTCCAAACTGTCTTTTAATTAAATATATAATACAGCAGACAAAAAAAATAGTAAAGTTAATATCCCTTTTGCGTAGTTTGATTAATTAAAAAATATTGTTAAATAGATAATATGAAAAAGATATTGTCTGTGTTATTTATGTTTGTATATTTATGTGTAAATTTTGCCTGCGCAACGGTAATTGAAGGTAATGTTACCATGACAGATAAAATTCCCGAGGAGATATACGGAAGCTGGCGGGTTGAAGCAGTATGTACAAGAACAACAAATAAAGAAATGTTTGAAACGGGAAGTGTTGATATCTGGACTCTTAACAGAAACGGTGAAACCGTAACTCTTTCAAATCCTCTGTCAGGTGCAAGAGCGGATATTAACATAAATGAGGTAAAAGGCAAAACCGTAAAATTTGTAAAAAAGAGTTATTATCCGGATGAAGAATCCGTTGAAACACCGATTTTAACTCTGCAAGGCGATAATTTTACGGGGGTTGACAGAATAAATGTAAAAACATATCAAAACGGGAAACTTATTCGTGAAGATTACGTCGAATATCAAGTAAGAGGAACTAAAATTTCGGGTGCCTCCGCAAGAGGAATTTTTGGAATTTAGCATGGAGATTGAGGGAATATGAAGCAAGAATTATTTTATGATGTTATAATATTAGGAGCAGGTCCTGCCGGTTTTTCTGCCGCTATGTATGCAGCAAGAGGAAATGTAAAAACTGCAATTATAGATATTAATATGTTTGGCGGTCAGCCTTCAAATTATCTTGAAATAGAAAATTATCCGGGTTTCCCCTTAATAGGCGGATTTGAGCTTATGGAAAAATTTGAAGAACACGCCGATAAATTCGGAGTTGATAAATTTCCTATGACGGAAATTCAACGTGTAATGTTAGAAGGCGAATTAAAAGAAATTGAAACCTCCGATACAATTTTCAAAACTAAAACAATTATAATTGCAACAGGAGCAAAAGCGAAGAAACTCGGTATAAAAGGCGAAGATGAATTTAAAGGCAGAGGTGTAAGCTATTGCGCTATATGTGACGGAGCATTTTATAAAGATAAAATTGTTGCAGTTATAGGCGGCGGTAATTCTGCAGTAGAAGAAGCTTGTTATTTAACTAAATTTGCCCAAAAAGTTTTTATTATTCACCGCCGCAATGAATTAAGAGCCGATAAAATTGTGCAGGAAAGAGCATTAAAAAATAACAAAATAGAATTTCTATATAATACTGTACCTGTTGAAATATCGGGAACAAATACCGTTGAAAAACTTATTGTTAAAGATATAAACACTAATGAAACAAAAGAATTAGAAATAAGCGGAGTTTTTCCATATATAGGCTTTATCCCGAATACGGAAAATTTTAATGCACAAATTAAACAGACTCCGCAAGGATTTATAGAAACTGATGAAAACATGCAGACTTCAATTGAAGGAGTATATGCGGCAGGTGATGTCAGAAACACTCCTTTAAGGCAGGTAATTACATCAGCATCCGACGGCGCAATTGCAGCTTGCAGTGCCGTTAAATATATTGAAACTCATATTCCTGTTAAAGCCCTTTAATCCTTTGATTTCCCAAATACTATAAAAGGAATATTCCGTTCAAGAGCGTATTGTCTTAAAAATTCCGTCCGTTCTTCCACAGGTTTTGCCTTTTTACTTTTTTCATATTCCGTTTGTTCCGTTCTGTGTAAAAATTCTATAGGATTATCTATTGTATCATCATTTTCATCCATCTCATAAGCAAAAACTGCCATAGGGGGCTTGGGATTTGATATATACATTTCATTGTATTCTCGTTTCCCTTTTCTTGTATTTGAATTTATTTCGGAGAATGCTTTTATTAGTTTTGCTCTTGTTTCTTCCGGTTCTATTTCACTCAACGGAACATTTTTATATTTTTCAACAAATT
>CAJOJP010000081.1 GCA_905234915.1 Candidatus Gastranaerophilales bacterium | reverse complement strand
AAAGGAAGAAATATGAATTTAGATGCAGTTGAAAATTTATCACAAGAGGATATACAAAAACTTTTTGACGATATTGTGGAAAATAATGAGTTTATGGCAATATGCGAATGCTATTTTTGGAATGCTTCAAATAATCCATGTTTTGCGCGTTATGGTTATAATAACAGACACTGTGAGTTCGGTTGGTATGAAACTGGAAGTTCTAATATACACGCAATAGGTGGATGTGAAATGCAAATAACATCAAAACAAGCTTGCATAGATTACTGTTCATCACTAGGTGGAGCTTTTACTCATGCTTACCACTGGGGTGAGGATTGTTATTGCAGAGGCACACAAGATACACGCACGTGGTCAACATGTGATGATTAAGTTTATAGCTATATTTACGTAGTTTTTGCGGAATTATTTTAATTCCGCTTTTTTTATATGCTGTAATTTTTTGAAAAGAACCTTCAATCTCGGTGCAAATTCAATATCATAGGCATTATAACTTGAAATTTTTTTAATAAACTCCATAATTTCTCTTATATGCTGAGGAACATAATTTAAGCTTCTTTCATAAAAACCTTCTTCAATGTCAAAAATAAGCTTATTAACTCCTAAATCGCGCGCAAAAATAAATAAATCCAGCGGTTCTTTTTTATTATCATTTATTCCCTGAATAATTGTATATTTTAATATAACATTTTTTTGTGAAGGCATTTGATACTTTAAATATTTTTTTATATTATTGACTGCAATATCAAATTTATTAATTTGTTTTATTCTATGATATATATACTGGCAGCCGCAATCGAAAGAAACAATTACTTTTGTTGTATTTTTTGCAATACCCTGCGCAACGGATTCACAAAATCTTTGAGCAGAAGTATTGACTTCAATATTTTTAAAGTCATTATTTAAAAAATAAAACATAATTTTATCAAATTCCGGATGTACACAGGCATCACCGCAATCAAATACAATTTTCGTTTTTGGGGTAACAAGTTTTTTATCTGTCAATTCTTTTACAAAAGGAAAGACATCATAATGTCCTGCCTGTATCAAGTCTTCTTGCTTCGGATATTTGCAATAAGTGCAATTAACATAGCAAAAGTGCCAATTAGCGAGATATAAAGTTTTAATCGGAGGTAAATTTTGTTTATCGGGAGCTTCAAAAAAATTACAATTTTGACATTTTTCAAGTTTGTTTATTCTTAATTCTTGTCTTTTTTGTTCTGTTTTATCAATATCAAGCCAGATACCGTCAAGATTTTCTTCTGAAACTGCGCAATCATAATAAGGACAGAATTTAACTCTGTTTTGAAAATCGAAAAATAAAGAACCATCAATATGCCTGCATATTGTGGAATTTGTTTTTTTATTTAAATTATTAAAAATTTGAGATAAAATAGGTGACAAAATACAAACCTTTATTTATTGTTTTTTCTGTTTTCTCTATCCACTTTTAAATTATAAGCTCGTTCATAAAGTTCACAGCTTTCAATTTTATATTGTTTATAACAATCATAGACAAAATCAAAAATTACATATATGTATTGAGGAATATTATTCCGGCGTGCTTTAAACCAATTATCCTCTATATCAAAGGCAATGTGCTTCACACCGGCTTTATGAGTTTTTTGAAGCCAGTTTTTTACCTCCTTAAGACTATCATTTACCCCGGGAATTAAAACGTACTTAGTTCTAATTAAGCCGTTTTTTGCAGCTGCATATTTTTTAAGGTTTTCCCATACTTTATCATAGCATTGAACTTGTTTAATTTCTTCGTAAATTTCCTTCGAGCTTGAATCTACCGAGGTAATAAGGGTAATTTTTCCCATTTGCAGACCTTTTTCAATAGCGGGAGAATATTTAATTCCGTCGGAATGTATTCTGATATTATAAACATCATAATCAAGAAGCAAGTAAACAAGTTCTTCAAATTCTTTTAGTATGGTTGGTTCGCCTCCGCCAAAGGTTATCGTTGCTTTTTTGGATAATACCCCTTTTTCTATCATATCTTTCATTACAGGATAGATATTATATGTTTTATTAGCATTAAAAAACTTCTTATCTTTTTCTGTATAACAATAAATGCAATTACAGTTGCAATGAGTAAAATGTCCTATTAAAACTTCATCTATATAGTTATCTTCATTCCAATCATTTTCTTTTAAATAATAGCAGCCTTTGCATTTATCGGGAATAATACCGTTACGAGCTTGAAGTCTGAGTTCGTTACGTTTTTTAAAGAAATCCTCCCAGTTAATAAGTTCTCCGTGGTAGTTGTCGATTTGCATAATATTTCCGCCTCCCTCGTGAGAACTTATACAGCAGACCAAAACCGAGGTAGAAAAAAATGTAATGCCATGTTCTAAATGAATACAACTTGTATATTTCAAAACAATATCCTATTAATCGACTCCCCAAAATATTATAAACGCAATAAGTTTTCATGACAATAATAAGTGCCAATTCATAATATATTTTACAAATTAGCACAGTAAATTTTTTATTACACAAATATAATTTAAATGTAAATTATCCTAATAAAAATTATTCTTCTGCTTGATATTTAATTTTCAGCCACTTATAATTTAGAAGCAAATATAAAAATAGAGGTCAAGAAAATGAAAAAAGAAATACATCCGGAATACAAAAAAACAGTTATAAAATGTGTATGCGGAAATGAAATAGAAACAGGTTCCGTGCTTGATGATATAACGGTTGAAATTTGCAATAATTGTCATCCTTATTATACCGGCAATCAAAAAATTGTTGATACTGAAGGTCGTATTGAAAAATTCAAAAAACGTTATCAAAAGAAATAATCAAAATGCTGTGCTGTTATTGCACGGCATTTTTGTATCTTTTAAATGGTGAAGCCGTACGGCGCGGTTGATGTGGCGAGAAAGGTTACACCTGATTAGATGTAAGAGGTTTGAAAGTCTGTTTTAACGTTAATTAGTTTGAATTAGGGATAATATTATGACGCAAAAAGACAGCTATGCACAGGTAAAGCTAATATCCAAACCGGAAAATATGCTTAAAACAATATATACGGCTTGCAGGACATGTTATAGTGCCGAATCTCCATTGAATATTTTTGATTGTGATGCTGCAAATGATGAAGAAAAAATGCTCAAGCTTATTAACAGAGTCGTTTCATCAGGACATTACAGCACTATAGAACATATACAGATAAGTTTTGCCATAAATAACATATCAAGAGCTTGTTCTCATCAGCTTGTAAGGCACAGGCTTATGTCTTTTTCTCAAAAATCCCAAAGATATGTACAGGAAAAAAGTCAATTTGATTATCTCATTCCTGATACTATCAGCAGTAATTTAGAGCTGAAACAAAAATTTGATGATTTTATGAAAAAGATTTCCGAATTTTATTTGGAACTCACAAAAGAAGGAATTCCCCCTGAAGATGCAAGAGCCGTTCTTCCGAATGCAGCTTCAACGTCTATGATTGCAAGTCTTAATTTGCGTGAATTAATTCATCTTGCTAATTTAAGATTATGTTCAAGAGCACAGAAAGAAATAAGAATGCTTGTAAAAAAAATGTGCGAAGAATTAATAAAAGAAGAACCGTGGCTTAAAAATTATTTAGTACCTAAATGTGAACAATCAGGATTTTGCGATGAAGATAAATCCTGTGGCAGAATGCCTAAAAAGGAAGATTTACTATGCAGGAAATGATGGATAAAATACTTCAAATAGAAAGTAAATATACGGAACTGGGGCAAATACTCTCCGATCCTGAAGTTATACAGGATTATAATCGTTTTAAAGCACTTTCAAAGCAAAGAAAAGCTATGGAAGAAACTGTTGAAGTATATCATAATTGGAAAGCCGCTGAACAAGCCGTCACAGATGCAAGGGAGCTGCTAAAAAGCGAAAACGACGAAACAATGAGAGCTTTTTTGCACGATGAAATTGATGCAAATGAAAAGAAAATGTCAGAACTTGAAGAAAGAATGAGAGTTCTTTTATTGCCGCGCGACCCTATGGATGATAAAGATATTATGCTTGAAATAAGAGGCGGAGCAGGCGGAGATGAAGCAAATATTTTTGCGGGCGATTTAATGAGAATGTATATGAAATATGCTGATAAGCAGGGCTGGCAGACTCAAATATTAAGTAAAACCGATTGCGAAGCAGGCGGTGTTGCAGAAGTTATTATTTCAATAAAAGGCGACAGCATTTATTCAAAATTAAAATATGAATCCGGCGTACATCGTGTGCAAAGAGTTCCTGCAACGGAGTCACAGGGCAGAGTTCATACCTCGACTGCTACTGTTGCAGTAATGCCTGAAGTTGATGACGTTGAAGTCGAATTAAATATGAATGATATAGAAATATCAACTGCACGCTCGGGCGGTGCCGGCGGTCAAAATGTAAATAAAGTTGAAACAGCAGCAAGAGTTTTCCATAAACCTACAGGAATAATGATTTTTTGTACAGAGGAACGTTCTCAGCTCCAAAATAAAGAAAGAGCACTGCAAATATTAAAAGCAAAACTGTATGATATTGAAGTTCAAAAGCAAATGAAAGAAGTTACCGATTTAAGACGTTCACAAGTCGGAACAGGTGACAGGAGCGAGCGTATAAGAACTTATAATTTCCCTCAAGGCAGATTAACAGACCATCGAATAGGACAAAATCTTAATGTATGGACTGTCATAGACGGTGATTTAGACGAATTAATAGGTTTATTAATGGCACACGACCAGAAGTTAAAACTCGAAAAATTAGCACAGATTGAGTAGGCGAAAAAAATGTCAGAATTCAAACATTTCCCTGTAATGTTATATGAAGCAGTTAATTCACTTAACTGCGAAAGAGGTAAGTTATATATAGACGGAACTCTCGGTGCAGGAGGATACAGCGAATTAATTTTAAAGCGAATTTCTCCCGATGGCAGGCTTATTTCTTTTGATGTAGATAAAGATGCCATAGTTGCCGCTAAAGAAAAATTAAAAGATTACAAAAATTTAACTATTGTAAATAAATCTTATTGCAATATTAAGAAATATTTAGAAGAAAACGGAATAAAAGAAATTACAGGAGGAGCCGTATTTGATTTAGGGGCATCGACACCGCAATTGACCTCTGATACAAGAGGATTTAGTTTTTTAAAAAATTCAAAGCTTGATATGAGATTTAATCAAGAAAGTGACTTTTCAGCTTATGATGTAGTTAACGGTTATAAAGAAACTGAATTAGTCCGTATTTTCAGTGAATACGGAGAAGAAAGATTTTCAAAACGAATAGCAAAAAAAATAACGGAAACAAGAAAAATAAAAAAAATTGAAACTACTCAGGAGCTTGTTAATATTATATTAGAAGCAGCACCGAGAATAAAATCAAAAATTCATCCTGCAACAAGGGTATTTCAGGCAATAAGAATTGAAGTTAATAATGAACTTAATAATATTAAAAATACACTAAATGAAGTGATTACATTATTGTCTGATGGTGCTATACTAACAGTAGTTACATTTCATTCTCTTGAAGACAGAATTGTAAAAAATATATTCAAAGAGTATTCAAAAGAATGGGGTTGTGAGATTTCGCCGAGCGGTCAAAAAAGTAATCCGCCCTTATTAGAATTAATAAATAAAAAACCGTTAACGGCAAGCAGTAAAGAAATAAGTGTAAATCCGCCGTCCAGATCGGCAAAATTAAGATCGGTAAGAAGAATAAATAAAAATTGTAAGTGAGGTAACTAATTGAGCAAAAGTTCTATCAAATATATAGATGCTGAGTATAATGCGCAAAGAAATATAAGATCGGCAGGTAATTCCGTTGTATATGGCAATTTTCCAAAGTATGTATATGCAAAGTCTTTAATAGAAAAGTTTAACAGATTTTTGGGAATGGTGCTTTTAATTCTTGTAATGCTGTCACTGGTAAGCTATTATTTTGTTTCCGATGACGAAAAGAAAATGAATAAAATAGGCAGAGATATAGCAGCTTTAGTAAATGAAAATATTGAGCTTCAAAATAAATTGGATAATTTGCATTCCTTCAATAAAGTTGATGCATTTATAAAAAATAATTCGGGTTTAAATACGGCAAAAAAAATCATAGAAGTTCCCGCTGTTTATATGAAGCCTGAGCCTATGGTTGAGGCCGTACCTATAAGGTATAATTGGTCTATAGGCTATTAGCTTATAATTTCCCTTAAATGGATTATTGAAATGAAGGAAACCAAGGAAAGTAAAATAAAACTTACGGAGCGGCGTATAAAAATTGCGCATATATTAATGCTTGCTGTTTTTTTCTCTGTAATAATATATTTATTTCTGCTTCAAATTGCTGATATAAGACAATACAGACAAAAAGCATTAAATCAGCGGTATAGCAGAAGTTTTATTATGCGGGGGCAAATTACGGATAGAAACGGTTTAAGACTTGCTGTTGACCAAACTTCATATAATATTTATGCTCACAGAGAATATTTTGACCATACGCCTGAGGAACTTGCAGAATTGCTTGCTCCTTTATTAAAAACTGATGCAAAATCAATAATTAATCAAATAAAAAAAGGAGCTGTCGTAAGTCTTATAAAAAAAGATACGGATAGAGAAACAGCTGAAAAAATCAGGAAATTAGGACTCAGAGAAATAAGTCTTGATAAAAAAAACGAACGGGTATATCCTCAAGACGATTTAGCTGCACACGTCATCGGATATTACAATCCTGATGCGGATACGGCATCAGGCGTGGAATTAACCGCAAAAGATAAACTGTCGCATATTAATAACGGAACTGCAATTCAAAGAACACCAAGGGGAGATGTTATTTACGATGCTGAAACAGATCCTGTTCTTGCAACAACACCGCAAATGGGGGAAACTGTTGTCCTTACAATAAATTCATCAATACAACATATTTGCGAAACCGAATTAAAAAAAATAATTAAAGAAAAACAGGCATTAAGAGGAACGGTAATAGTAATGAATCCTAAGAACGGTGAAATTTTAGGATATGCGGTTTATCCGGGGTATAATCCGAATAATTATAAAAAAACAGCAGCTGTTACCTTAAAAAATTGGACTTTATCAGATGTATATCCGCCGGGTTCAACCTTTAAAACACTTACTGTTGCAGCCGGAATAGAAAGCGGTAAAATAAATGCAAATTCAAAAGTATTAGATACGGGAAAAATGAAGCTCGGAAATTGGGAAGTGCAAAACTACGATTATGCCAAAAGACCAAATCCGGGTATGATTAGTCTTGTTTATCTTTTTGAGCATTCCAGCAATGTAGGGAGTGCAAATATAGCTTTGATGATGGCACCGGGAGAATTTTACAATATATTATCAAAACTAGGTATAGGTAAAAAAACAGGTATAGATTTAAACGGAGAATCTTCGGGATTATTGCCAAAGCCTTTTAAATGGGATAAATCAAGGCAGGCAAGTATGGGCTACGGCTACGGAGCTTCGGTAACTTCAATGCAAATGGTTAGTGCTGTAAGTGCGCTGGCAAATAACGGACTTAGAATAACTCCGCATGTAATTAAGTATTCGCAAGAAGAAGAAGTACAAAAAATTCGTAAAATCAGAGCCTTACAGCCTCAAACAGCTCAAAGTGTTACGGCATTACTGGCACAAAGTATTGCAAATACAAAATCTCCGGTAAATTTAGACAAATATTATGTTGCTGCAAAAACAGGAACATCAAGAAAACCATTAGAAAACGGGAAAGGTTATTCTAATTCTTTGATAGGTTCTGTTATAGGCTATTTTCCCGCAACAAATCCGCAGGTTTTAATATATGTGGTAGTCGATTCCGCAAGTGCAGGAGGCCCTGTTTGGGGAAATACCGTTGCTGCTCCGGTATTTAGAGAAGTTGCCCTGCAATGTGCAAGAATTTTAAATATTCCTCCTGATAAAAACAGCGGAAAATAATTAAATTATATAAGTCCTTCTTTTTTTAAGACTTCTCTTACTTTAATCTCAAATTCGTTATCAGGCATATTATAAAAAGAAAATTCATTTATAAGAAATTTTCCCTTACCTGATATCAACCAGTTTACATTTACATTAAAGTTTTCAATTAATTTACCAAGAAAATCGATTGAAGGATTACTGTGATTGCTTTCAATATTCGCAATTGCCTGCTTTGTCACCCCTATTGCTTCGCCAAAAGCAGCCTGAGTCAAATTATTATTTTTTCTTATAATTTTTAATCTTTCTCCAATTGTTTCCATTTTTGCCTGCAAAATTTTAAAAATCTTTTCAAATACTTGACTAAAAATATAAACTGATGTACTATTTTCTTGTAATATTCAAATATTTAACTGTTGAATTATATCACAAACAAGGTGGCGGTACCTTAGTTTTGTGTATGTGCTGCGTAAATTTATATTTTTAGGCTATAAAATAATGATAGAGTTTTTAAAAAAGGACGAAATAGGCGAACCACCGTGGGGCGGATTTTCAGTAGAGTGGAGTCGAGCGTCAGCGAGCGAACTCGAAGTAACAGGTAATCCGCTGGAACGGCTCAAAAATGCCATAGGTAAAAATTTGCCGGAGTTGTATTATGGGCATTTTTGATGAGTGGAAGCAAGGATTACAATGGATGAAAATCCAAGACGAAATAGGCGAACCACCGTGGGAATACGACTTTCTCTACAATCTTTCCGAGAGCGAATTACCAAAATATTTAAAAAAGATTTTTAAATATAGAACAGGTGAAGATTTGCCGTTAAAATACGATTTTAAATTGCATAATTGGATTATAGATAAAAAAAGATGCAAAACCTTTAATCAAAAAATACAATGGATTAAGCTATATGGCATAACCGATTTAATGCGAAATTGCGCTGATAAAGTAAATGTACGTTGGTTTGTAAGTGATTTTATCGGGGTGGAATATTTAAAACCTGTTTTGCAGATAATACCTAATTGTCATTGCGAGGACGAACGTAGTGAGGACGAAGCAATCCAGCCGATGAAAAATGAAATAACTATGGATTGCTATGCCAATGAAAATGTAACCACATACTTTGACCAAATAAATTGGGAAAAACTCCCCGATAGTTTTGTAATAAAATGCGCTCACGGGTGTAAGTGGCATTATATTATAAGAGATAAAAAGGATTTTCTAAATAACAAAAGATTAATTGATATTGTAAAACGAAACATAACAGGCTGGTTAGAACAGGAGTTTTTTCCTTATGAGGGATTTGAACTCCAATATAGGGGAATGGAGCCAAAGTTATTAATTGAACCTTTTATGAGGGAAAACAGGCTCATTGAAGTATATTGTTTTAATGGAATACCAAAAGTTTTTGCGGATATTCACCTTGATAAAGGTGTTAGGATTTGTACTTATAATGAAGATTTCAGTTAT
>CAJOJP010000080.1:1137-10610 GCA_905234915.1 Candidatus Gastranaerophilales bacterium | reverse complement strand
GTTTGATTTTTAATCAATTTTTGATATATTTTAATGAGAGATTAGAAAAATTTCTCTAATCTCTCAAATCAAGGTTTACACAAAACTTGTTACGGAATCCAAATAAATAATATTATCTGCATCTTTTGATGAAAATATGCCGTCAATACCTTCTGCATTTATATCCGTAAACGGTGCTTCGTATAAGGTTCCTATATCTAACATTGTTCCATTTATTTTTAAATAACTGATGATTTTATCAATAAATCTTATTTGATTAGCATTAAAGTTGTTTGCATCCAAATATTGAGCAAACACTTTTTCAATTTCTTCGTTGTCTAAACCTATAACGGAACGTATAAATTCACCTAAACCCAAATTACCCATTAGTGATTTAAATTTATCTTCTGTTCCTACAATATCAGCATTTTCTTTTAATATCTTTTCAAGTTGTTCAACATCTAACGGAGTTAATGGCTTATTATGTTTTAATTTGTTTATGGCAATTTCGTTTTGATGTTCTTGCAAAAATGCTTCAACTTTTTTACGGTATTGAGCCATATCTACTCCTGCTGTTTTAGGGGTATCTGTATTTATACTTGTTTGTCCATTTAATTCATCTTCAAAATTTGTATAAACAATTTCTTGTTTTTGAAAATCAAGCAAATCAATTAAATCTCTTAATTTAATTCTTATTTCTTCTAATTCAGGTATTGTAATATTTTTCCAATATTCATCTTTTTGTAATTCTTCTATAAGTTCTATATGCTTTTTAACAATAGGAATAGAAGATTTTTGCTCTAATAAATTTGCTATTATTTTTATTTTGTTTTCATATTGCAAAAATAATTTTGCAGACTTAGAATAGAGTGCTAATTGCATATTTACAATAATCAAATCAAATCTTTTTGCTAGTTCTTTATCTTCTTTTTCTGTTGTCGGAAGTTTTGCAATTTCATTTTTTATTTTTAAAAAATCAATATCATCTAAATTATCCCACTTTTCTCTGTTTGAAAATTTTTCAACACTTTCAATATAGTTTCTTACTATGAAGTTCTCCCTGTTCATTGTTTTAACAAGATTATGCAGATTATCCTTTATTTTTGATGAAAATATTTTTAATTTTTCTTCATCATCTTTTATTTTTTCTGCGAGTTCCAATCTGTTTAAAAACAGCTTTTCATTTAATGACATTGAATCGCCGCCTGCTTTTGGTGGATTATTTTCAAAATATTCAAAATTTCCACAGACATCAAAAATATAAAACTTCTTTTTATCATCATTAGGGCCGAATAAATCAGGACAAAGCCTTGTTCCTCTGCCTATCATTTGAATAAACTTTGTATATGAATAAACCTGCTTAAAAAATACCAAATTGACAATTTCGTGTATATCTACACCAGTATCAAGTTTATCAACCGAAATTGCAATAGTTGGTTCTTTATCTTTTACCGAAAATTCATTAATTAAATTTTGTGCATATTCTGTTTTATAAGTTATTACTCTCGCAAACTTTCCGTTATATTGCTTATAACTCTTATCAAACCTATCTGCAATAAAATCTGCGTGAGGTTGGTTAGCTGCAAATATTATTGTTTTACCTAATTTATTGCCGCCTTCAACTTTTATGCCGTTTACCATTAAACTTTCAAGAACTTTATCAACAGTATCTTTATTAAATAACCATTTATTAAGTTTATCTTTATCTATTATATCAGGCAATGTATCAGTTTCTTCATCATAGAACTTTTCTTCATATTCTTTTTTTTCTTCTTCCGATAATTCGCTGTACTTTATTCCCTCTCTTATGAATTTTGTTGATGTGTCAATACTTTCATAAGGTACTAAATAACCTTGTTCAACAGCTTCCTTATATTCATAGCAATCTGTCGGAACTCCATTTTCAATATCAAAAATTTCATAAGTATTTTTATCAATATCATTCTTTGGAGTAGCTGTTAAACCTAACATTAAAGCATCAAAATACTTAAATATTTCGCCATATCTTTTATAAATGCTTCTATGTGCTTCATCAACAATAATTAAATCAAAATAACCGACAGAATAAATTTTTTCATCAGCTTTTTTAGCATCTATCAAATTCATCAATGTTTGATAGGTTGATATAACAACTCTATGTTCTTTTCCGTCATCTGATTTTGTAATATCAACAGGATTGAAAGACGGCAAAATTTTATTAAAATTCTTTTGTGCCTGGTCAGTAAGAACAACTCTATCAGCCAAAAATAAAATTCTTTTTGCCCAATTATATCGGGTTAAAATATCGCAAACAGATATTGCAACCCTTGTTTTACCTGTACCTGTTGCCATTACAAGTAAAGATTTTCTGTTTTTCTTTTGATAATTTTCGCAAACACTTTTAATACATCTCTCTTGATATGGTCTATCTGCAATATCTTTGTTTAATTCAATATTAACTAAATCTTGTTTTGTTGTACGTCTGTTTATAAGTCTTTGCAGGTCATCTTTTGAATAAAAACCGCTTACTTTACGAGGAATGTAGTTTAAATCATCCCAAATATGATGTTCATATCCGTTTGAATAAAACATTATAGGTCTTTGTCCGAATTTCTTTTCAAGGCAATTTGCGTATAATTCTGCTTGTTCTCTGCCTTCTTTTGCATCACGCATTGTTCTTTTTGCTTCAACAAGACCAAGAGGTTTACCGTCATCACCCCAAAGTACATAATCAACATATCCAAGCCCTGTCGGGTTTGGCATTCCTTGAACTTCATATTCGGTTGCATCCGGTTTTGTTATATCCCATCCAACTTCTTTAAGAAGAACATCAATAAAATATTTTCTTGTTTGTGCTTCATTGTAGTTGTAATCAGTAGGATTAACTCTTTTTTGAGATTTAATTTGTTTTACTTTTTCAAGCAGTTCTTGATTTTCTTTGATTAAATCTTCTTTTTTGAGAATTTCTTGTTCTCTTTTTTCAATTTCTTTCTTTAATCGTTCAATTTCTGCTTGTTCAGGTGTAGTTTTAGAAATAATTGCTGCATTGAATTTTAAACCTCTAATTGGTTCTTCAACCGAATATGTCATATAAAACCAATATAGAAAATAAAATAATTCCATTGAAGATTGCAGGGCATCTTTATTAGAAAGTCTTTTATCCTCGTGAGCTGCAATATTACCCAATTTTTTTACTATATTTACTTTTAGAGCTAATGCAGGCAATATAATTTTTATAAATGATTCTTCGTGTAACAGCGAATTTAGTGATGTATTATAGGGCATTGTTAAATCAGCATCATTTTTATACATCCAAGTTACTGCTTTTTCTAATGCTTTTCTGTTAATTAAACAGGCATAAAGAGGTTTAGACCAAATACAGCTTTCTGCTTCTTTCGTAAGTTCGTATATATCGTGCCACTCAGTTTTTAAGAAATCAAAATTGCTCATACTTCACCTGTTTTAATCAATTATATCATAATTAGTATGATATAATATCAAATATAGGAGAAAATATGTATTTATTTTATATTGATGAATCAGGAGAAATAGCATATAATTCAGGCTCTAAGTATTTTGTTTTTAATGCTTTGGGTATAGATTCAGGTAATTGGAAAAATATAAATCATCAAGTTAATAATTTAAAAATGGCAATTTTTAAAACTGATGATGCACCTATATTGGAAATTAAGTCAAATTGGATAAGATTTCCTCAAGAACGCAATAAAAGAGAATACCTTTCTTCATTAAATTCTGATGAACTAAAGCAGCTTTCAAACGGATTATTTGATATTATTATTAACAATGACTGTGTATTGATTTCAATAGTTATCAACAAAGATTCTTTACTACGAAAATACGGAATATATAAGCCCGAACCAAATATATTTGCTATTCAATACTTAATGGAAAGAATTTCTTTATATATGAATATAAATCATAAAAACGAAAATGCAATAATCATTATGGATAAATGTTCAGACAGTATTGAAAAAATGTTAAATAAAACACATACTCTCCAATTAGAAGCAGGTTATTCATGGAAAGGCATAAAAAACATTATAGAAAATATAATGTTTGTAGATTCTCAATACAATAATTTTATTCAATTAACTGACTTATGTGCATACAATATAAATAGGGCATTTAAGGATGATAACCCAAATTATGAATTTTTTAAAAGAATACTTCCCAAATTTTCATATAATATAAAAAATGGTTTAATAAATGGTGCAGGTATAACCTATAAAATAAAAGAATATTTTGAAAATGATAATCCACAAATGTATAAATTTTTGATAACCTATAAAAATGAAAACAGTGTACTGCCAAATGGCAAATACACCGCTTAATTATATTTTAAACCATTTTTTAATAATTTTCAATATTCTTAATGATTTTATTGACTTTTATTAAATATAATAATTTTAAAGGCAGGTATAACACCTGCCGTGGTGGACCGAGGTTCTAAAACCAGTCCATAATATATTATAGCATATTAAATATTTAGATTTCAAGCCTAAATTTAAAATTTTTAATATTTTACCATTAGATACTTGCAAATATTATGGACTCCGTTTTAGAATAATATAGAAATAGTCTGTTGAGGGTTCAATTCTTCGGACTATTTTCCTTTTTTTGTATTAAACGTATGTTTAATGGTTGTATTTGGATGCTTTTTTGCGTAATTGCCAGGAACTATTTTACCCGTTTTTGCATCCTGATAAAAATATTTTTTTGCCACTTAATTCACCTCCTTCTCTTTAATTAATAGCTTGTGAATATAGTCAACAAGTACTTATACTATACATTATAATGAGCATGTTAATTATATGTAAATAATATATAAACATTTGTAAAGTTTTTTTAAAAATTTGCACTGTTTTTAAATGCTTTTTGAGATAGGGAGTTGAATAGATTATTCATTTGCTCTAAGACAAGCTCATTTTTCTGCTTCTGTGCTTCAACTTTTTCAACAATTTTAGCAAATTTGTTTTGTTCTTCTATTGGTGGAATTGGAAGTTCGTATGCTCTCATTGTAGATAGCAATAAGTTATGAATAGCAGAACCTGCTGAAACCTTCGCCATAGATTTAAACAATAAACAATTAGATAAATATTCTGAATTAAGAACATCATTATCCATATTTATTACTGCAACACTTTTTTGTAGTGTAATTGTTTTTGATATACTTTCATCACGAATTATTGCCATTTTTCCAATTGTCGCACCTGTATTTACAATTAGTAAATCGCCAATATTTATTTTTACTCTATTATTAACTTCTTTATAATCGTCATATTTTATTTGCCTTGCTTGTGTTAAATCTATTTTCCCATTATTTATACATTTGGCACTAACAAAATAATATCCAGAATTTTCTTCATCTTTGCAATCACCGTGTTTCCCGTCTGTTAAAAATTTAGTAACTGTTTCTAATTTTGCAACTTTATATTTTTTATCATTTTTTACAGGATTGCCGAACATATCAATAAATATTGATTTAAGAAATTCGTCAAGTTTATCATTCGCCAGTTTCTTCTTTGTCCGAATCTCATCTGCCTTGTCCATAAGTGTTACAATACGGTTTTGTTCTTCAATAGTTGGTAAAGGTATTAAGATATTTCTTAACTGCTCTTGGTTTAACTTTTCTATTATTGCACCTGTAATATAAGGTCGCAAGTCCAACTGATTCAAATAATAAATAATGTAATTATCTAATACTTTGTTTCTATTAGGTCTTAACACGTGTGCATGATTATTAACCCAGCATTTACCTGATATTGCGTATGCTGTATTTTCTCCAGCTCCCCATTTGGCACCGTCTTCACCTACAAGCACTAATTTTTCATCAAAGATATAATCAGCTACGTAATCTTGTACTCCAGTTGCCCCATAATATGGATATTCACCAGCAACTCTATCTTTCTTTGTTACAGGTTTTCTTTTGGAATCCAATATTTCACAGAGCTCACCTAATTTAACTACATTTACCCCCATTACAGCATCCCCTCCGATTCTTTATTTAGAACACTCAAGACAACCTGTTTCATTGTTTCCATTTCCTGTGGGTTACTTTCTGCAATCAAAAGTGTTAGTGCAAACAGAGTTGCATTATCTATTATAGGCAGATTGTTTTTGTAGAGGATACCGTTTTTATCCAAAAAATATAAGAAACAACTTGCGGCTATACGTTTATTTCCGTCAGAGAATGAGTGGTTCTTTGTTATCAAGTACAAAAGAGTTGCAGCTTTTTCTTCCAGCGTCGGATACAATTCTTTGCCGTCAAAAGTTTGGTATATTTGATTAACTGAGCTTGAGAAACTGTTATCTTTCGGGTTCGCAAATACATCCGATGCAAACTCCGATTTCATTTCATCAATAACTTTAAGAAATTCTTTTTCTGAAATTACTTTGGCATGTTTTATTGTAACACCTTTAGAATCAAGGGTTTTGTGGTCAAAGTTGTCCAGCAAGTCAAGACCGTGTGCAAATGTATCAAGTATATTTACAACTTGTTGAGCATCACTAACTGTTTCTATTTGGTTTTTCAAACTGCGTGATAAAAGATTTATAGTCGTTTGCAATGTCTTTACTTTGTTTTGCTCTTGTTTTAATCGGTTCTCGTTAATAGTATAACCTTGCGTTAAATGTTCCCTTAATACATTTGTTGCCCAAATTCTAAATTGCGTTGCTCTTGTAGAATTAACTCTATATCCGACAGATATTATTGCATCAAGGTTGTAACATGAGGTTTCACGCTTAACGCTTCTGTTACCTTCCTTTTGAACTATTTCCAAAATGGAAATAGTTGGTTCTTTTTTTAATTCACCTTCTGCATATATATTATTCAGATGTTTGTTTATTGCAGGAGTTTTTACCCCAAACAATTCGGCTATTTGTTTCTGAGTAAGCCAAATAGTTTCGTGTTCTAATCTTGTATCAAGATTAACTTTGCCGTCGCTACTTGTATATATAACAATTTCGCCTTTGCTTTGAGTATCAGACATCTATATCATACCCTCCAGCTCTTTCAAACCCTGTTGAACTTCATTTTCAAGCGTTTTAATATCAGATAAAATCTTACTTGGAGCTTCATAATGTACTTCTTCGTATTCAACTTCTTTGTATTTGTTAATAGAGAGGTCATAACCATTTTGTCTGATTTCATCAGCTTCTACAAAGAAATGTTTTGCTTTCCTATCGGCGTTATCTTCATTGTGTCTGTTTTTGAATGATTTAATAATATCCGGTATATCATTTTCTTCTATCGGTGTACGGTTATCGTTCAATGTAAATCCGTCATTTTGCATATCATAGAACCAAACTTTATCTGTTCCGCCCGAATTAGTCTTAGTGAATATCAAAATAGCCGTTGAAACACCAGCATAAGGTTTGAATACACCACTTGGCATTGAAATTACTGCTTCCAGCTTTTGGTTATCAATAAGTTTTTTTCTAATTGAGGTGTGAGCATTAGATGTACCGAACAATACTCCGTCAGGTACAATTACACAAGCACGACCGCCTGTTTTTAATATTCTAATCATAAGAGCCAAGAACAATAATTCTGTCTTTTTGGTATTAACTTCTGATATTATGTTTTTAGCAATAGTATCCTCATTTACTGAACCCTTAAAAGGCGGATTTGCAATAACACAGGTGCAAAATTCTTTTAAGTTTGAAGCATCTTCTGATAATGAATCTTGATAATCAATATTTGGGTTGTTGTGTCCGTGCGACATCATATTCATTGATGCAATACGCAGCATTGAATAGTCAAAATCAAAGCCGAAAAACATATCATTATTGAAATGATTTTTTAATTGCTCATTCATAAACATATCAGGATATTTTTCTTTTAAATATAAAATTGCACAAATTAAAAATCCTGCTGTTCCGCAAGAGGGGTCGCAAACAATATCATTAGGCTGAATATCAGCTAATTCCACCATCATTTTACCAATATGTCTTGGTGTTCTAAATTGTCCGTTTACTCCTGCTTGAGCTATTTTTGATAAAAGATATTCATATAAGTCGCCTTTTGTATCAAGGTCTTGCATTTCAAGTTTGCTAATCATATCAACTGCTTGTGATAACAAAGCAGAAGAAGGTATCATAAATACGGCATCTTTCATATATTTAGCAAACTTTTCACCGCCCATATTTTTAATAAATGGAAAAACATCTTCTTGAACAATTTTAAACATTGTATCGGGAGCAAAATCTTTAAATTTAGACCAACGCATATTTTGCTGCTTTGGAGTTTCATCAAAAACAGGATTTTCAATAGGTTTATTTGTTCTTAATGCTTTCTTTTCGGATAAAATTTGCTTATCGTCAAGTTCTTTAATAAAAAATAAGTATGAAATTTGTTCTATAACAGTTAAAGGATTTGAAATACCATTCGACCAAAATGTTTCCCAAAGTTTATCAATCTGTGATTTTTGCTCTAATATCGTTGCCATTTCATACTCCTTTATTCTAATTGTACTATAAAAATACTCTTTTTCTTGTAGTGTAACAATTTAAACCACTTTTTTAACAACGACCTAATTTGACATAGAGGTTTTGTATAATAATAAATTTATGCCAAAATATAAATACAGCAAATTTAAAACTAAATAAAAAATAATATAAATTTTTATCCACTATTTATCCACTTATGTATTCAAAATCATAAAAAATCGGTAAAAGTCAATCAATATCAAACAATGCCGAAAGTGTTGATATAAAAGGATTAAAAGCATATCAGACGATATCAGGTGAAATCCCTAAAAGTGCCTAAAATCGCCCTGTTAACCGAAGGGTTGTAGGTTCGAGCGGAATTTTTGCAGAGGCTGGAGCATTTTTGTTTGGAAGAAACGGAGTTTCTGAAAACAAAATGCGTAATGCCGTTTAACGCAAAAATTCCAAGACAGTCCCACCTGAGGAGTTCTTTATTGCTTAAGTTATTTTTGATGATTACTTTAAAGACGGGATTAGGCACTATTATAATTATAAATAGACAGTTAAAATTAAACAAGTCGGACAACCAAATTAAGTATAATTTAGACCGCCATTTGCGTATAAATCGACACTTGGCGATTTTTAGTGTTTTATCGCTCTGCGTTTAGGTTTGAGGCAGTATAAATTATCTGTTAGTCTAAGAATACTACCCCCGGAAGTTTGAGAATTTTCAAACTTTTTAAGTTTTCGGGGAAGAACTTCAAGACTAACTGATATAAACTCTTAAACTCTCTGATAATTCATTCTCAATGTTACTGATATTTTATTGATAAGTTATGTGTTTAATTATAAAGTTATATATTCTTTCCCATATTATAAGCTTGTTCTAACAGATCTTTGTGGTTTTGAACATCATTTGGGTCGTTAAGTCCGCCTGCTTCCAAGTATCCTTTTAACTCCAAAATCGAAAAACAAGCAACCCAGCCTTTTACACCATTTAATACAGTTTGAATGACACCTTTTGAAGAATCAGCAGATGTAGTGATAACATAGGTTTCAGTAAAATT
>CAJOJP010000080.1:0-1129 GCA_905234915.1 Candidatus Gastranaerophilales bacterium | reverse complement strand
AAAAAGTGAATTTGCCCTATCGATAAGTGTTTTCATTTGTCCTGACATTTCATAATAATAAACGGGAGTTGCCCAAACAATAACATCTGCTTCTTTCATTTTGGAGGTGATTTCATTAGCATCATCATTTATCACACATTTACCTAATTTTTGACAAGCAAGACAGCCTTTGCAAAATTTTATTTCTTTATCTTTTAATGTAACAAATTCAACTTTATGTCCTGCATCTTTAGCACCACGCTCTGTTTCGTGAGCTAAAATCTCAGAATTAGCATTATTTCTTAAACTTGTAGATATTATTAAAACTTTTTTACTCATTTTATTCTCCTCTTATTTTAGATATTTTTTGTAAAAGCTTTCGATTTTATCAAACGGGATTGCGTTTTTATCACCGCCATCGTATAAATCAACGTGGTTTGCACCTTTTACAATAAATAGTTCTTTATTTTCGCCTTTTAATTTTTTAAACGCATCTTCCCCAAAGTATCTTAAATGGGCTTTTTCTCCATGGATAACCAATACAGGAGTTTTGATTTCATCAGCATATTGTAAAATCGGCTGATTTATTAAAGACAAAGATGACGTCATATTCCATTTACCGTTAGAATTTATTGAACGAGCGTGAAAACCTCTTTTAGTTTTATAATAATCAAAATATTGTTGAACAAATAAAGGCTCACTTCCTGTCAATTTTTCAGGCAAACCGTCAGCCCCTTTATAGTTGCTGTTTTTGAAATCTTCAGTTCTTTGCTTGTTGAGGTTTTGTTTCATTTCATAACGAGCATTTTCATCAACAGAATCATTGTAGCCACGAGCTGAAACTCTTGTCATATCATACATTGTAACCGCTGTTGTTGCCTTAATTCGTGTATCAATTTGAGCGGCATTTATTGCAAATCCGCCAAAACCGCAAATTCCTAAAATACCGATTTTATCGGAATTCACATTCTTATAATTGCTCAAAAAATCAACCGCAGCGGAAAAATCCTCCGTATTTATATCAGGGCTTGCAACATTCCTTGGAGTTCCTGAACTTTCACCTGTATAAGAAGGGTCAAATGCAAGAGTTACGAAACCTCTTTCTGCTAAAGTTTGAGCGTAAAGTCCCGAAGATTGTTCTTTTACTGCA
>CAJOJP010000079.1 GCA_905234915.1 Candidatus Gastranaerophilales bacterium | reverse complement strand
TTTTATATACATAGCAGTTGGCTTCGTTTTATATCCCCTGACATGCCGTAACTGCTTTAATATAAATAATTTTTAGACTTATGCACCAAAATATACTTTTTGTTGTATATTTAGTCCGATAAGCATACATAATATCCAAATTTTATTTCTGATTTATAATATAAAATGTAGTTAATTGGAGGTAGAAATGAAAAAGTTTTTATTTAGTTTTGTTGTTTTAGCTGTTACTTTAATGTTTTGTCCAAAATCTCAAGCTTTTGAACCTTGGGGTGTCGGAATTTATAATGAAACAAAAGAACCTGCTGATTATGCAATTCCAAATGCCACTTTAGGCTCAAAAACAGGCACAGCTTCCTGCAAAACCGTTCTCGGTATTGTTAACTGGGGCGATTGCTCTATTCAAGCAGCAATGAAAGACGGTAAAATATCAAAAGTTACCGCTGCTGACTGGGAAAAGAAATTCATTATTGTTTACGGTGTTAAAACTCTTAGAGTTTACGGAAACTAATATAACATTACTCAAATAACCGGACTTTTTAAAATAAAAAACGAAAAAAAGAAAACACTTTGAGGAGCATTGAGCACGCGCATTTCTTTAGCAAGCACCTTGCTGCATTAATTTATTCTTTATTAATAATAAAAAAAATAGCTGGTGCGGCTTAAGAAATAAGCGGGTGTAACAGTTCCGAAAAATGTTTTCTTTTTTTGCAGTACTCTAAAATTTCAGAAATAAAAAGTCTTGTTAATTCATATTAAAAAAGTTTTGAACAGTTAAAAACTTCTCTGATTTTCCATGCCTTAAAAAAATTTCTGCATTCAATATCAAAAAACAATAAAAATGTATTATTTCATGCTTTTTTTGTATCAAAAATTTACAGTAATAAAAAATTTCATCTGTAGAAAACCTGTATAAAACTTGTAGAAAACTATTCAAAATCTGTTCATAATTTTCTATAAAAGTAGAAAACTTTTTCTTTTATTTTTTTTGTAATATTTTATGAACAGTTTTTAAACAATTATTAAACAGCTTTTCTACAGGTTTTCTACAATTTTTTATACAGGCTAAACATAATATTTACAACTGTTTTAGACACTTTTCTACAGAAAAATTTTTACTTATTATTACTTTTATTATTTATATTTATAATTTTTAATATATAATAAACTGGTAAAGGGAAAATACATTTAAAATTGAGGTAATATGCTTTTTACAATTGATAGAGATTCTTTATTAAACAAATTAAAAATAGTAGAAAAAGTAACGGCACAAAGAGGTAATGTACAGCCTGTTTTATCAAATGTTTTATTTGAAGCTGAAAATAATACTCTTAATTTAAGTTCTACAGATTTAGAAATAAGCATAAAATCTAAAACAACAGTTGCGGTTAAAAAAGAAGGAAAAATAACCCTTCCGGCAAAAAAATTACTTGAAATAGCAGCTAAATTACCGGATAAACCCGTAGAATTTACTCTGAATGAAGATACAAACATAGTAAATATTTCCTGCGGAAGTTCAAAATTTGAAATTATAGGTATCTCTGCTTCGGAATTTCCTAAAATAGATGATGAAATGCCTGAGGGCAGTGAAATAGAAATTGATATTGAACCGTTTATTAAATCAATTAAAAATACTGTTTATGCTGCTGCTAATTATGAAAACAGAAACGTTATCTCGGGTGTTTTTTGCAGAATTAAAGATAATACATTAGAAATGGCAGCTACAGACGGCAATCGTTTGACAAGAATTATTGAAGTTATTAATAATAAAGAAGCTAAAAGTGCAAAGATTGTTATTCCTTCTAAAACTTTAAATGAATTTTTAAGAATTTGTTCTTTTGTTCAAGAGGAAAAAGTTATTCTTGTTGTTGATAAATCAAGATTGACCTTAAAAACAATGAATTTTTCAATAAATTCAAGGTTAATAGAAGGTGAATATCCGCCTTATGAACAGTTAATCCCTAAAACTACAGCAAATAATGCTCTTGTTTCAAGAGAAAGTTTAATTATGGCATTGGATAGAGTTTCAACAATGGTTAATGACAGAACAAGCATTGTAAAATTTATTTTCAATGAAGGAAAATTGACTTTAAAAGCTGAAACTCCTAATTCAGGAGCATCTGAAGATGTTATAGACTGTGAATATAATGCAGATGAACTTACTATAGCATTTAATTATAAGTATGTATTGGATTCCGTAAAAACAATGGAATCAAAAAATGTGAAAGCAGGATTAAACGGATGTTTATCGGCAGCTTTATTTAAACCCGATAATGAAGAAAATTATATTTGTTTAATAATGCCGATACAAATAAGATAGGTTAATTATATGAAAGTTAGTGTAAAAGTTCCGGCTACGTCGGCAAATATAGGTCCAGGATTTGATTGTTTGGGTTTGGCTTTGCCTATTTATAACGAAATTACCGTAGAAGAAACAGTTTTGCCCGGCAGCGGTGTTGAAATTGATGTTATTGATGATAATACGGCTTACGATGTTATATCTGTTCCTAAAGATGAAAATAATATAGCTTATAAGGCTATTGAACTGTTATATAATTTTTTGGGTCAGACTGTTAGTGATATAAAGATAACGATTAAAACAAACATACCTGTTGCAAGAGGACTTGGAAGCAGTGCTTCCGTTATTGTTGGCGGTTTGGTTGCCGCTAATGAGCTTTTAGGCAGACCTAGTGATAATGCACTTTTATTATCCATTGCTTCAGAAGTTGAAGGACATCCTGATAATGTTGCTCCTGCTCTTTTTGGCGGATTTTGCATTTCTTCAGTAGAAGATGACGGCAGTGTTTCTTATTCTCATATAGACTGGCCTGTTGATTGGAAATTAACTGTTATAATTCCTGATTATGAACTTGATACAAGAATTTCAAGGTCTGTTCTTCCTGAAAGTGTGAGCATTTCTGATGCTGCTTATAATGTAAGAAAATGTGCCATGCTTATTGATTCTGTTTATAAATCCGATGCGGAATTAATGAAAAAATGTTTAAAAGATAAGCTTCATCAACCCTACAGAGAAAATTTAATAAGCGGTTTTAAAGAAACACGAGAGCTTTTAGCCGATAAAGATGATATACTCGGCTGTGTAATTTCAGGTGCCGGTCCTACTATTCTTGTTATTTCTAAAAATGACGGTTTTGAAAATGTTAAAGATGATGTTAAAAAAGTATTTGAAGGTTTAAATGTTAATTGTGATATAAGAACCTTTAATATTGAAAATGAAGGTACTAAAGTAATATAAAATTAACTTATTCCGTTATTTTTCGTTATATATTTTTTTATCTAATGCACCATAGGTGGATATGCATAAGGCAATACCTAAACTAACAATAATAAAAAAAGCCAGTATTTGCATTTAAAATTCCTCCGATAATTTTATCAGCATATTAATTTGTGCAGTAATTTTAATAATTAAACTAATGAAAAAGTAATCCATAAAACAGCCTATTATTAAAAGCAGAATATTTAAAAAATTAACATTATAAAATAAGCTTATTAAACCGCCTGTTAATACAAGTACAATTGAATAATAAGTTGTTCTTAAATTAATTAAATTATTTAGTTTATATTCAAGTGTTTTTTGGTTTTGTATCATAACTTAATTTTAGCATATATGTATTGAAAACGAAAGAACAAGTGTAATTGAATAAAAAAAGCGGAATTAAAATCAATTCCGCAAATATACTACGTAAATATTATCTGTTTGTGCAGGTTAATACACATTTTTCTTTGAAATTATCTCTGCTGCAAATATTTCCTGATTCCTCTTCGTACCATTGTGTGTCACAATAGCCAACTCTTTGAGTATAATTTGAACAAGAAGCCCAATCAACATCATTATATGCAGGTCCGCCTATTCCTGAAGTTTCGTCTTTACATGTTACATAAAAATATCGAATATTAAAACTTATATAGTTTTCAAAACTATCTTCATACAGTTCTGATATTTCTTTTTCTGTTAAATTTTCTATAAAATCTAAATTCATTACTTACCTTTCTGCTTAATCCAACTTCCTAATTTTAAATTCCAATTTTTATCAAACTTTATAAATCCCGAATAAGGAGTAAATGTCAGTTCGTTAAAATAAAGTTGATTTTTATATATAAGCCAATCAACACGTACAAAAGAAAAATCTTTTGAAAGTCTGCTTGATAAATCAATCGTTCGATATAATAAATCATCGGTTTTTTCTTTTATTATTTTATTGTTTCCGTCAGGATGAAATAATAAATCAATAAAATTAAGGTTTTCATCGTAATAACAAATTTCTCTTTTTTCTTTATATTTGACATTTACAAATATTTTAGGTACTCCGTTGAAACAGTAAACTTCTATTTCACGAGGGGAGGTATTTATGTCATCTCTCAATAACGGTTCAATTAAAATTTTAGGCTGAATACCGCGGTATTGTATTTCAAACCCGCCCCAGAGGCTGTAATCCTGCTCAAGCCAGCCTGTAATGTTACGCCGCGTTATTTCAACCAATCGTTTATTTTTAAGATATTCTTCTTTATTTTTAATAATGTAATGCCATTTGCACCCGTGGTTACACTTTATTACAAGGCTATCGGGAAATTTATTAAAATCTATTTCATCAAATGAATTACAAATTTGCAACACCGGCTTTAAATATTCAGCCCCTATTTTTTCACGAATAAAATCCCTTACTTTTACTTTATCAGTGCAATCTCGCATTAAATCTGTTATGCCGTACAACTTTATCCATTGTATTTTCTGATTAAATGTTTTTAATTTTTTCTTATCTATTTTATAGCTCCACTCTCCACTCTTAAATCTCCACTCTTTTAAAATCGGCAGTTTTTCTCCTGTATTTATTTTGAACAATCGGGCTAGATATAGCGGATACTCTTTTTCTTCTAAATTCAAAATAAAATTATAATCATAAGGCGGATTACTTATATTTATTTTTTTATAAAAATTTAATAGATTTTTTATCATAATTTTCTATATTCAATTTCAAAATTTAAATTAAATAGCGACTTATAATTTTCTAACGCGACTTATTTGTACCGTAATAATACAACTTTGCGACAAATTTGTCAATAATGATACTATTATGTCGCTAAAAAATTGCAGGTATTAATAAATTATATTGAATATTTCTGGGGATTTAAATGATGTTATCATCAAGAGAAGTTGTTAAAATTATGTTGTTAAAAAGATACATGACTATAACAGAACTTGCAAAAAAAATGTCGCTTGAAACGGGAAAAAAATATACAAGACAATCTCTTTCAAAAAAAATTTCCAGAAGTTCAATAGATTATGATGAAATAAATCAAATTGCAAAAATACTTGAATTTAAAATAGAGATAGTTGATTTATTGGAAAAAAAAGAATAGTTTTGTTTTAAATATCAACATTTAGTGGTAAAATAAGAAAAAAATCAAGGGTATATAGAGATGAAATTTATAATACTTGCAGGTGGTTCAGGAGGAAGGCTGTGGCCTGTTTCCAGAGATTTATATCCAAAATCATTATTAAATTTATATGATGGTCAATCTTTAATACAAAATGTTTATAAATTAGCTCTTTCATCGGTTGATGAAAAAGATATAGTTGTTGTTACAAATGTCAGGCAGTCAGATGATACAAGAAGCCAGCTTCATGGTTTATGTGAAAATTTGCAAATTATAGCGGAACCTATGATAAAAAATACTACAAGTGCGGTTAGTGCGGCTCTTTATTTTCTGCAAGGCAAAAAAGATGAAATTGTAGTCATTTTACCTGTTGATTTTTCTGTAAAATCATTAAATTCATTTAAAGAGGCTGTTGAGGAAGCTGTGTTTGCTGCAAAAAAAGGTTATATTGCAGCTCTTGGAGTTAAACCTTCTTATCCTGAAGCAGGTTTCGGGTATATTCAAATTGAAAATAAATCTCAAGCTAAAAAAAATTCAAAATCAGAAAAAAAAGCTCAAACTGTTGTTCCTGTTATTAAGTTTATTGAAAAACCTGATTTGGTTTGCGCCGGAGAATTTATAAAATCCAAAGATTATTATTGGAATACCGGAATTTATGCCGCAAAGATTTCCGTATTAATTGAAGAAATTAATAAGTATTCTCCCCGTTCTACAGAAGGATTTTCTAAAAATATGTTTGATGAAAATAATAAAATAAGTTATGAATATTATGAAAATCTTCCTGAAATTTCGATTGATTATTCTGTTATGGAAAAAACCGATAAACTTGCTTTTGTAGAGTTAAAAACAGATTGGAGAGATTACGGCTCCTGGCAGGAAATATATAATAACAGTGAAAAAAATGATGAAGGAAATGTTATAGAAGGTAATGTATTAACAGATAATGTCAAAAACTCTTTTATATATTCTTCAAAAGAACTTGTTGCTTCTTCATCACTTGATAATGTAATTATAGTTGATACGGAAGATGCACTTTTGGTTTGCGATAAAAATCGTGCCTCGGATATCGGTAAACTTGTACAAAAAATAAAAAAACAATATGATGAAACAACGAAAATAAGAAAAACAGTGATACGTCCATGGGGTATTTATACCTGTTTAAATAAAGGAAAAGGCTGGCTGACAAAAATAATAACAGTATATCCGAAGCATAAATTATCGCTTCAATCTCATAAATACCGCAGTGAACATTGGGTTATATTAGAGGGCAGTGCATCGGTTATTCTTGAGGAGGAAACAATTACTCTTGAAAAGGGAACAAGCATAAATATTCCCATAAATACAAAACATTCATTGCAAAATCTTACCGATACTCCGTTAAAAATTCTTGAAGTTCAAAAAGGAGAATATATCGGCGAAGATGATATTGTAAGATACGAAGATATATATGGCAGATTGTAAAAGTTAAGGAGTTGATGATTATATGTTTTGCAAAATTATAAAAATAACTTTAATTAATATTATTTTTATTTTGTGTGTGTTTATACTTTTAGAAAATATAATTATATGGTCAAAATTTTATATTCCCCGTATTTGTGAAGTTTCAGAAAATGATAGAGTCGAGAATACGCTGGAATATAACAAAAATAAAAAATCAATAATTGTTGCAGGTTGTTCATTTACATACGGGAGTGGTATTTTGTTTAATGAAAATATTTCCTATAAATTGCAACAAAAAACGAAACGAAAAGTTTATAACAGAGGAATACCTGCTTGGGGTCCTAATGCAAATCTTAAAGATATACAAACTACTTCATTTTTTAATAATCATAAAATAATAGAACCGGAATATTATATTTATACATTTATTTCTGATCATTTAAGAAGAATATATATTAATTATTGGGATACAGATTTTTCTAATGAAATATATAATTTTTATAAAATAAGGAATAATGAACTAATATTAAGAAATAAAATAAATTTATTGGATTATATACAAATTACGCAAGTTATGAAACGAATAAATCGTAGAATTTTTGATTTAACTCCCGATGATAAAAAATTTGACAGACTTAAATTATATTTATACACAATGAGAAGTGAACTTATAAAAAGATATCCAAACATAAAAATGGTAATACTTGTGTATAATACTGATTTAGATACGGTATATACTCATCAAATTAAGCCGTTTAAAACAGAGAGATGGAAAGAACTTGAAGATGACGGATTTATTTTATTAAGATTTGATACTCCTGAATTTGAGTTTTTAGCAGACAATAAATATATATCGGAATTTGATAATGTACATCCGAATGGTAAAGCTTGGGATATAATTGTTCCGATTATAATTAAAAAATTGGGATTATAATTCTTTTACAAATTTGTACGGATTATATTTAAAATTTTCTTTATCCGAGTAATATTTTATATTTGTAACTTTAACAAGATGCCAGCCGAACTCTGATTGTAAAGGGTCTGAAATTTCATTATTATTAAGTTTAAAAACTGCATTTTCTAAATTTTCCAATAATTTTCCTCTTTGTGCAAATCCGATATCTCCGCAGGGTAATTCTTGTTTAGAGGAATATTCTTTTGCAATATCTTCAAAGTTTTTACCGTTTTGAATATTTTGTTTTATATTTTTTGCTTCTTCCTCCGTATCAACAACAATATGACTTACACGAACCTCCATTTTATCATTGTTTGTTCCGAAATATGAGAAAGGAAACCAAACTGCATAAAATATTAAAATCAAACAAAAAATTTTTAAAATTGTCTTCATATTATCCTCATTTATTTTTTATTATATAATAATTTTTCATAAGCTAGCAAGGCTGCTCCAATCATGCCTGAATAATTGCCTGAACGGGCAGGTTTTATTTTAACGGGAGAAACTACATTTTCGGAATTTACCGCTTTTTCTATTTCTTCATAATTTAGAAATTCGCCCATTCCGCCTGATATAATTATGCTTTCAGGGTCAAAAATATTTGTTAGACATATAAGTCCCGTAATAATATCATGTTTCCAAATGTTAAAAACTTTTATTGAATAGGAGTCTTTTTGTTTAACCCCTTCAATTATATCGTAAGTTGTTATATCATCAGGCAATTTATTTTTATATATACTTGATTGAAAAATTTCATCAAATTGAGCAGTTTCTTGAGCGGTTATTTTAAGACCGGTACCTGAAGCATAGCTTTCAAAGCAATTTTTACCTCCGCAATTGCAGCGTCTATTTCTGCCGTTTATTTTAATATGACCTGTTTCACCGGCTCTGCCGGATTTACCGCGCAATAATCTGCCGTCAACTATAAAACCTCCGCCTACACCTGTTCCGAGAGTAATCGTTATTGTATTATTCTCGCCTTTTGCCGCTCCTGTTTTATATTCTGCCCATGCTGCCGCATTTGCATCATTTTCTATATATACCGGTTTATTTGTAAGAGTTGTAAAATCTAATGAATTATATCCCTTTGGCATATTTGGAGTTGAAGATTCAACTCTTGTATTAGAAAGATTTACTGCTCCTGCTGTTGCAAAAGCAATGGCATCAATTTCTCTTTCATAAGAATTGATTATATTTTTAAAAATATTTATAAGCTCATTTATATTTTTAGGGGTTGATAATCTTTTAATTTCGGTTAAAAAATTTCCTTTTTCATCTAAAACCGAATAAAGTATTTTAGTTCCTCCGACATCAACAGATAAAATTTTTGACATAATTATCCTCTTTCAATAAATCGTTTAGTAATTAATTGAGGTCTTGTTACGGCTGAACCTATAACAACGCTGTAAGCACCTAAATCAAAAGCTTTTGAAACCTGATAAGGCTCCCAAATTCTGCCTTCTAAAAAAATAGGACAATCAAGTTCTTTTACAAGACTTTCAAGTAATTTAAAATCAGGTTCTTTATTATTACAATCAGAATTTTGAGTATAGCCTGAAAGAGTTGTTGAAATAATATCAAAACCTAATTCTCTTGCTTTTATACCTTCTTCAAAAGTTGATATATCAGCCATAGCAATTTTACCCTGTGATTTAATATAATAAATAATTTCTTCTAAACTTTCCATCGGGCGCGGACGTAATGTTGCATCTGTAGCTATTATATCGGCACCGGCATTTATAACTTCTTTAATTTCTTTTAAAGTTGGAGTTATATAAACAATTTCTCTCCAATTATCAGGAAGTTTATCGGGTTTTGTTAAACCGATAACGGGTACATCAAAAAACTTTTTTGCGTTTTTAATATCCCGGCTGCCTGCAAGTCTTAAACCTTTTGCACCGCCATTTATAACGGATTTCATCATTGCATTTATTGCAGTTTCTTCATATAAAGGTTCATAAGGCATTGCTTGAACTGATATTATTATTTGATTTTTTAGTTTTTCTGTCAGTTTCAATTTATTTCCCCGTAATTTTATTTATATTAACTTATTATATAAAATTTTACATCGAAAAGTATATTTTGTTGCATAAGTCTAAAAATTATTTATAATAAAGCATTAACGGCATGTCAGGGGATATAAAACGAAGCCAACTGCTATGTATATAAAAACATCTAAACT
>CAJOJP010000078.1 GCA_905234915.1 Candidatus Gastranaerophilales bacterium | reverse complement strand
TGAATTTTTAATTTTAAATAACTAAAAAAGAATTAGACCGCTGTTTTTAATTCCTTTTGAAGTTAATACTTTTGCTAATTATACACCAAAATATATTTTTTAGTGTAAAAACTAAATTAAAGTATAACTCAATTAATATGCTGATTATATTAATTACCAAAAAATATTTTAGCAATTATAACAGACATAATGATTCCCGTTAAATCAGCAAACAATCCCGTAAAAAGAGCATAACGATATTTTTTTATTCCTACCGCTCCAAAATAAACAGTTAATACATAAAAAGTTGTTTCAGAGCTTCCAAGCATTATAGCTGCAAGTTTTGAAGTATATGAATTGACGTCATTATTTGAAACTATATCGGAAAATACACCTAATGCGGCACTTCCGGAAAGTGAACGAACAATTGCAAGCGGAAGAATATCAACGGGAAAATGAATTTTTTCAAATAATCCGCCCAGTGAAGATGCAATTAAATCTATTGCGCCGGAGGCTCTTACCATTGATGTTGCAACTATAATCGCAACAAGATAAGGAACTATGTTTAAACATACTCTTGCTCCATTTTTAGCTCCTTCTATAAATGCTTCATAGACAGGAATTTTCTTTATAAGTGCAGTTGTTAAAATTAACATTATTATTACAGGTAACGCAAAGAGTGATAAAATATCAATAATTTCTTTAATTTGCATTTATTTCCTCCTTTATTTTTTGCGGCGGAAATATAAAAGAACATATTCTCGCAAGTATAATTGCGGCAATAAATGCCGTTGAAGTAACAATTAAAGTCGGAACAATGATTTCAGTAGGATTATTACATCCTTTTGCGGCAAGTATTGCAATAACCGTTGCAGGTATTAACTGAAACCCTGCCGTATTCATAGCAAGCAGCATACACATTGAATTTGATGCACTTTCTTTATCTTTGTTTATTTCCTGCATTCCTTCAATAGCTTTAATTCCGATAGGAGTAGCAGCATTAGCAAGTCCAAGCGCATTTGCCGAAAAATTCATTGCAATATCACCTATAATCGGACTTCCTTTCGGAATTTCAGGAAAAATAATTTTAGCAACAGGCTTTAAACATTTTGATAAAAATTCGACAATACCTGACTTTTCCGCAATTTTCATAATTCCGAGCCAAAAAGTCATAATGCCTAAAAGATTTATTGCAATTTTAATTGCAAGTTCACAGCCTGAAAAAAGAGCTTTTGTAACTTCCTCAAGAGTCCCGTTTAAACTACCAAAAATAAGCGAAATAATAATTAAAAAATACCAAATATAATTCATATTATGATTATATTAAATATAATTATAAAAATCAAATTATCCTAAATTCATACGGACCAAAAATAAAAAAGCATAAAAAAAAAGGAACTGATAATCAATTCCTCTTATAGTGTGTTAGTAAGGTAGTAAAATAAGGTAAGTATGATATATATGTAAACAGTGTGTATTATGTGCTTTTAAATTTGTTTTTTATTTTTTATTTTTGATTTATAATTTATTATCTACATATATATAAAGTATATATGAATTAAATAATTGCTTGTTTTGATTAAATTTTTCAATAAAAAATTAAAAACCCTTGTATATAAAGGGTTTTATTGCTTCACATTTCTTCATATTTTATTTTAATTTTTCTTTTGTATAATTAATTAGGCCGCCGGAATTTACCAGTTGTTGTATTTCTTTTGGAAATGCATTACATTTATACTCTTTTCCGGTTGTTAAATTATTTATAATTCCCTTAGATAAATCATATTCCAAAATATCCCCTTTAGAGGTTTCATCGCTTAGGAAAGGATGTTCCATTATTGCCAAACCGATATTTATTGCATTACGATAGAAAATTCTTGCAAAACTTTTTGCAATTACGAGTTCTATGCCGGAGGCTTTAATTGCAATCGGAGCGTGTTCTCTTGAACTGCCGCAGCCAAAATTTTCACCTGCCGTAATTATATCCGTTGGTTTTACTTCCGCTGCAAATGTTTTATCTATATCTTCCATGCAGTGTTTAGCTAATTCTTCCGGTGAAGATGTATTTAAATATCGTGCCGGTATTATTACATCGGTATCTATATTATCTCCGTATTTCCACACTTTACCTTTTTTCATATTTCTATTTACTTCCTTTACCTTCTGTACTATACTAATTATACATTACATGCCAGAAAAGTTAATAGCATAAAAATTAAAGGAGAATTAAATGATGGAATTAATCGGTGAAGCAGCAGGGCAAATTTGGAATTATTTGCATGAAAACGGAGAAACAACTCTTTCCAAAATGAAAAAAGATTTAGATTTAAAAGCTAATTTTGCTGAAATGGGCTTGGGCTGGTTAGCTCGTGAAGGCAAGGTAGAAATGTCTAAAAAAGGTACTTCTACAAATATCAGATTAGTTTAGTTTTGATGATATCACAGTTTAATTCATTAATAATAAAAAGTAAGGAGAGAATATTTTTCTCCTTACTTTTTTGAGTACCTTCTTTAAATATTAAACTAAATATATTTTAAGTTGTATATTTAGTTACCGGAAGTTGTACCAGTATTTCAAAAAGTTTATTTGTAAAATCTTCCCAGGAAATATTATCGGCAATTTCCCTTGCTCGTTTAATCAGTTCTTGGCTGCTGTATCTTTCGTTATAAGCGGTTTTAATTGACTCGGTAAGATTTTTTATTGTATTTTTTCCATATAGATATACATAACCGTTTACTTTGTTTTTAAGAATTTCGGAGGCTCCTACATTAGAACCTGCTATAACAGGTACATTTGATATCATAGCCTCTGTTACTACTCTGCCGAAAGCCTCCGAATTACTTGCACAAATAAGACAATCTATAACCGAATAAAAATTGTTTATGTTATTTTGAAAAGGTAAAAATTCTACATATTTTTCTATTCCGAAAATTTTTAAATATAATTTTAAATACCATTGCTTTTCATAATTTGGATTTATTAGTTTAAAATGAATTTGTTTTGGAGAAAACTCATTCTTTAACTTTCTTACGGCAGCTAAAATATTATATCCGCCTTTCAGTTGAAAACCGCAGGTAACAGCTCCGAAGGTATAAACTTCGTTTTTTTGTTTCGGGTAATTTCCCAAAACATTATCTTTACCCGGATGTAATATTTTAATTTTATCGGGAGCTAAATTGCAGTTTTTCGTATAATCTGATTTCATTTCATTCGATCCGACAATACATAATTTTGTATTTCTGTAATATTCAGCTTCATTTTTTATAAGATTAAAATGTCCGAGCTTGAATGCTGACTGTATTAATCCTTTTGAAGTATGTTCCAATTTATATTTTGTTGTATGTCCGTGGAAAAAATTACAGGCATTTTTAAACGATAACCCCATTGTATCGGATAAAAAATAATCATAATCATTAATATTAACAAGACTTTTTATTTCATTTTCTATCTGCTTATTTGTATCAAATTTTTTAGCTTTCCATTTCGTATTTATTACATATATATTTTTTGCTCTAATTTTAAAAGAAATTTTATCGTGAGCGAATTTAAAAAAATCAATTTCAATTTTGTTTTTTTCGCATAAATCAAATAAAAATTGAATATAAGAATACATATAATTAGAAAATAAAATACCTATTTTCATGAGTTTCGCGCCTCATATAACAGGCATGAAACAAAAGAATCATTTATTTTTTTATATTCAGGCATAACAGAAGCACATTCAGGCATTCTATATTTGCATCTGGACTCAAAAGGACAGCCGGTAAATATATCTTTAACAGAAGGGGGCTGACCTTCTATCGCTTCTAATTTTACCGAATTAAAATCAGGCAGAGTTTTAATTAATGCTTTTGTATAAGGATGTTTAGGATTTTTAAACAATTCTTCCGAAGTTGAATTTTCAACAATATGTCCGTTATACATAACGCATGCTTTATCAGCCGCTTCATATACAAGACCGAAATCGTGGGAAATCAATATAAAAGAAGTTTTATGTTCTTTTTGAATTTCTTTTAAAAGTTCCATTATTTGAGCTTGAACTGTAACATCAAGTGCTGTTGTAGGCTCATCTGCAATTATTATTCCTGCATTGCAGGCAATTGCCATTGCAATTATAACTCTTTGCCTCATCCCGCCTGAAAATTCATGCGGATATGACTTCAAACGTTCTTTTGCGTTAGGTATTTTAACCTGTTCTAAAACCTCTATAGCAGCTTTTTGTGCCTCTTTACCCTTTAAATTTCTATGTAGTTCCATAACCTCCATAATTTGAGAGCCTATTGTATATAAAGGATTTAATGAGGTCATAGGATCTTGAGGTACAAGAGCTATTTCTCTGCCTCTTATTGAACGCATTTCTTTTTCATTTAACAAAAGTAAATTTCTTTTATTATATATAATTTCTCCCGATATAATTCCGGCATTTGCAGGTAATAATCCAAGAATTGACATAGCCGTCATTGTTTTTCCGCATCCGGATTCTCCAACCAGTGCAAGCATTTCTCCCTCACTCAGAGTAAAGCTTACATTGTGAAGTGCCTTATATTCTTTTCCATCTATTTTAAATACTAAATTAAGATTTTTAACGTTTAACAAACACATAAAAAGATATTAACTTATGTATAGAATAAAAGCAATTAGATTATATAATAATTATTATGTGTTCATACTGTTTCGCCATATAAACACCAGGTTTGGGCTTTCGTAATTTTAACATTTACAAAATCTCCGATATTTTTGGTTTCATCTTCAAAATGTACAATTTTATTATTATCGGCTCTTGAATTTAATATTATTTTTCCGTCTTTTTCGGTTTTATCTTCAACTAAGACTTTTAAAGTTTTACCGGTAAATTTTTCGTTTGATTTTAAACATACCTCTCTGTTTTTTTCGTTTAATCTTTCAAGGCGTTTATATTTAGTATCTTCATCAATAAATTTATCCGTCATTTTAGCGGCTTTTGTATATTCTCTCGGTGAATATGCTGCTGTATTGGAATAATCAAGCTCGAGTTCCTCCATTGCATTAAGTGTATCAATAAATTCTTCTTCGGTTTCAGAGGGAAAACCTGCTATAAAGTCACTTGTTATTGAACAATCAGGAAAACGTTTTCGTATTTTGGAAACAATTTCATAATATTGCTCTTTTGTATAGCGTCTGTTCATTTCTTTTAGAATACGGGAATTACCAGATTGCATCGGAATATGAAAATATTTACAGACTTTATCGCATTCATCAACCGCTTTAATTAAATCATCGGTAATATCTGAGGGATAAGATGTTACAAATCTTATTCTGAAATCACCTTCTATTTTATTTAATTCGCGTAAAAGATTTGCAAGAGTTATATTTTCTTCTTGAAAATCTTTTCCGTAACTGTCAACATTCTGTCCTAAAAGAGTTATTTCTTTAAAGCCTTCTTTTATAATATTTTTTGCTTCCCTGATAATTTCATCGGGCTTGCGGCTTCTTTCTCTGCCTCTTGTAAAAGGAACTATGCAGTAGGTGCAAAAATTATTGCAGCCTTCAATAATAGGTATCCAGGCATTTACGGAATTCTTTCTTGAAATTTTAAAATCATTCTGGTCGCATACAACGGGATTATTTGTAATTGCGCAGACTTTTTCACCTGAATTAACTCTTTTTATAAGCTCCGGCAGTTCATAAATATTATGAGTTCCAAAGATTAAATCAACATAAGGAGCTCGTTTTTTTATAAGTGATTTATCCTGCTGGGCTACACAACCGCATATTGCTATTTTTATATCAGGACGATTTCTTTTTATTTTACCCCATACCCCCAGTTGGCTGTATGCTTTATCTGCCGATAACTGACGGATTGAACAGGTGTTTATAATATATAAATCGGCATCTTTTTCATTTTGTGTTTCAATATAGCCAAAGTGAGAAAGAATACCTGCTATTCTTTCACTATCCGATTTATTCATTTGGCATCCTAAGGTTTCAATGTATAGTTTTTTCATTTTATTTTCTCTTATATAAAGTTACTTTTGTTTTATTATCATCTCTCAATTTAATTTCTTTAACTTTTTTATAATTTTGAGCAATACCTTTATTTTGTTTAAACATTCTGTTTATTTTCCTAATTTCTTGGCTGAATTCATCAGAGAAATATATTCCCGGTGGGTCAAACAAAATTACGAAATCTTCATTATAAGAAGCATCTTTAAAATCTTCATCAGTTATTCTTTCAAATTTTATTGCTTTTTTCGCAAATTCACTATCGGGGTTAATGCTCCTGAATTGCCAGTAGCCTATTTTATCGCATAATCCGTAAAGGGCAACTTCTATATTATTATTCTTATTGTATTCATTTTCAAGATAATTATATAATTCTAAAACTTTATCATAGTCTTTAAATTGCATAGGATATGCTGTTGTTTCGGGTAATAAAAATTTAACTTGCCGGGGTTTTTCAATAAGAAAAAATGTATAAAAGTTAAAAATATTAAATAAAATTATAAAAAATACAAATATGTTACTTAATATTTTAAATTTGAGAAATTTTGCAGCCGAATACAAACCCGCACAGAACAAAATACATATCAATACCGCTATATATGCAAAATGATTAATCCATAAAAACTGATTATTCATTACTGTAATAAACATAAACAGATATATTAATATATTTAAAAATGAAAATCTTACTAATTTGTTATTTAAATTAAAAATAAGACCTATAAATGCAATTATACAGACAAATAATCCTATATGTTCGACTATTATGTTTAATTGATTAAATTGTACTAAATATAATGCTCTTTCAGCTAATTCATTTTGAAATATATTTCTGAAATATCCGCCTTGTATAAAATATGCAAATATACAAAAAAATACGCTTATAAAACCTAAATTTCTTATTGTATATAAAAATTCTTTAATTTTATTGTTGTTTTTGAAGGATATTAATAAATTTTCGATAACTATTGCAGACATAAAAGAAACAATCACTACAGAATACCATCTTCTTGAAAGAAAAGATAAGTAAAGCAAAAATGCACTAAGCAAAAGTATTTTAAAATTAATTTTTTTATTAAATTCATATTTAAAATACAAACAATAACATATTAAAACGGGAATCATTCCGCAAATATCGGGCATGCCTGATATTACGGAATACCAGATAGCGGGGAAGAAAAATATTGAAGATAAAAATAATAAAATACTGCTTTTACAAGAAAGTTTTTCTTTTGTTTTATAAAAAAAGTTATTGAAAATATACCAAATCAAAAGCATAACAGGAAGCATATAAACTAATTCAACAGAAAAAATAAAGCCTGCACGAAAATCTTTTAATATAAATGCAAACGGAAGTAAAAATATTATTGCAAAAGGATTTCTGTTATAGTTATATATATCGTGGCTGATGTTTTTTAAAAATTCGGGGAAATTATTTTTTAAAAGTTCAGAGAAATCATGCAGAAAAATATTTTGTTCAACATAGTCGCAAGGATATAACGGAACTTCTTTTGAAATATAGTTATATGTAAAAAAATACATAAATATTAAAAAAGGAACTATCAATAAATATGTTAAGCGATTTCCCATAAATATCCCTGATTTGTCAATTTAAATAAATATTACTTTAATTGTTCAAAAAAAACAATCGTGTTATACTGCCATTGTACATTATAGGAGAAATAATATGGCAAAAACGGTTAGAGCAAGTCATATTCTTGTTAAGACAGAAGAAGAAGCAAAAAAATTAAAATCGGAAATAAAAAACGAAAAAGAATTTGCAGATAAAGCAAAAGAAGTTTCATTATGTCCCTCCGGAGCTGAAGGCGGAGATTTAGGCTGGTTCGGCAGAGGTCAAATGGTTAAACCGTTTGAAGATGCTGCTTTTTCCATGAAAAAAGGTGAGGTTTCAGACCCCGTTAAAACACAATTCGGCTATCATTTACTTTATTTGGCAGATATAAAAGACTGATGGATATACAATTACTTGAATATTTAAGAGCTTATCTCTCAAAAAATAATATAGACGGACTTATAGTTAATTCAACAAATGAATTTCTTGTTGAATATAATATGCTTGAATTAAATTCAAGATATTATTTAACTGATTTTACAGGTTCAACGGGCGATGTATTGCTCACAAGCGATAAAATATATTTGTTTGTTGACAGCCGATATCACGAACAGGCTGATAACGAAGTTAATCACGAGTTTGTTACCGTTGTTAAACTGCCTTTAAATAAATCTTATTTGGCTGCTTTGGATGAATTAATTCCTTTATATTTCAAACTTGGTGTTGTTGCATCTAAAACTTCCAAGAAATTTTATGATAATTTATTGGAAAAGGTTACTGCAAAAAACGGAATTATAAAGCTTTTAAACAGTGATCCCGTTATTGATTATAAAAAAGACAGTATTAAAGAAATAAATTATAATGTATTCAAATTGGATACCGATGTAACAGGTGTTGTTGCAGATGACAAATTTGCAAAAGTAAAAGATTATACAATGGATGCCTTCGGCATTATTGTAACTTCACTTGAAGATATTGCATATTTAACAAATTTACGTTCTTATGATTTCGCGTACAGTTCCGTATTTCCCGCAAAAGCTGTTATTACTCGCGATATTGCTTATATATACACGGATTGCACACTGCCCTTTATAGGCTCATATTTTTGCGTAAAACCTCTGAAAGAGTTTGAAAATATGCTGAAAAATGCAGAAGGTGAATTTATTTATATAGATGAAGACAGTATTTCCATTGCCGATTTTAATCTTATATATAAATCGAATACCCTAAAAAGAAGCTATTTAAAACTTTTTAAAACAGTAAAAAATGAAGTTGAAAAAGAACATTTAAAAAGGTGTTTTGAAAGAGCCGATAATGCATTAAAAATTATAAATAATATGATAAATGAAGATAAAGTTTATTCCGAATATGAATATATGGAAGCTCTAAAAGAAGCAATGTTTCAAAACGGTGCAGTATCTTTGAGTTTTAAGCCTATAGTTGCAGCGGGAAAAAATACATCAATAATACATTATTCGATGCCTTCAAAGGAAAAAATGGTTGAAAACGGTGATTTATTACTGGTTGACTATGGCGGATATTATGAAGGCGGACTATCAACCGATACAACAAGAACTTTTATAAAAGGAGAACCTTCTCAAGAGCAAAAAACAGCATATACCACGGTTTTAAAGGCTTTTTTAAATGCTTATTACAAACAATATACAAAAAAATCCTCATACTTTGAAATTGATAAAACCGCAAGAGATGTTATAGAAAAAAATATTACGCCTGATTTCGCTTTTGCTCATTCAACAGGTCACGGTGTAGGAATAAGCGTGCATGAAAATCCGCCTAAAGTATCTTCAACACAGGCAGCAAAAACTAAAATACTGGAAAATACGGTTTTTACAATTGAACCCGGCGTATATAAAGAAAACTGGGGCGGCATAAGACTTGAAAATACGGTTTATGCTTCTTATGAAGAAGATAAGGTTTTATTGCATTCTTTTTCTCATTTCCCTTTTGAAATAAAATTGGTTGATATTTCTTTATTGAATGATGAAGAAAAAAATTATTATATAAAATGGCAGGCTGAATCTTCATGTATAATGTAACTGCTTCAAAAAATAAATTGAAAGAAATTGCCAAATTACAGCAAAAAAAATACAGAGAAGAAACCGGATTATTTATAGCAGAAGGATTTAAAATTCTTTATGAAGCAATTGAGAAAAATATAAACATAGTTGAAATATACAGTTTAAATAAGCTAAATGATTTAAAGCTCAATTGTCCCGTTTTTATTATTGATGAAGCAGGCATGAAAAAAATTTCCTCTACGGAATCGGTTTGTGAAGTACTGATTGTCGCAAAAAAACAAAGTTATGATATTGATAAATTTAAATCGTTAAATAAACTTATATTAATTGATTCCGTATCAGATGCGGGAAATTTGGGAACAATAATTAGAAGTGCCGCTGCTTTTGGGATTGAGGGTATAATTTTATTCGGAAATTGCGTCGATTTGTATTCCCCTAAAGTTATTCGTTCAACAGCAGGAAACTTTTTTAAAATTCCCGTAATAAATATTGCTTCTGTTGATGAATTACAAAAATTTTTTAAAAACCATAAAAAAATTGCAACAGCTTTATCTGCCTCAGGCAATATAAGTTTTAACGAATGTAAAAAATTGGAAAAGAACATTATAATGTTCGGTTCTGAAGCTCGCGGCTTAAATAATGATTTAATAAAAATTTCGGATAAAAACTTAAAATTAGAAATGAAAAATAATGTTGAATCAATCAATCTTGCGGTCTGCGCTTCTGTTATAATGTATGAAATGTCATTATAAAATTTATATTAACAAATGTTAATTTTTGTTTAAAAACGATATTAAAAAGGCAAAATTTATTTTTGACGGTTTTATATTATACTGAATATATAAGTGTAAAATAAAGTAAGGAAAGGGAATAATATGTCAATATCCGCAGTTAATTCTATACCGATTAAGCCTCAGGCTTCCTTCGGAAAAAGTGAACGTGAAAAGTTTAATGAAATAACAGATTATACAGATAAAATAAATAATCAATATATAAAATCAGATGATATAAAAAAACCTGCTGCTGTAGGGTTAGCCGTATTAACGGCTGCTGCAGTGCCTTATGCGGGCGCAAAAGGTATAACAAATTTTGTTACAAAAAAAATTGCTCCTAATGCCGGCATCGTAGTTGAAAAATACTTACAATCAGGTGCTAATGCAGTAAAAACAAAAGCTGAAACTTTAGCGGGTTCAGCAGCCGATGAATCCTTTACAACCTTGAAAAAATATTCGGGAAAAGTTCTTGGTAAAGCTGAAGATATAGCAAGAAATATTTATACAACTATTGCATATTCACCGATTAAAAAGGAGGTTGTAAACCCCGAAAGAGCAAATGCTGCACTGGGTAATGTAATAGGAACAGGCTTAGCAGCTGCAACTGTTGTTGATATTTGTAAAACTGATTCAAATGGTGACGGCATTAATGATATTATGCAAAAAAGCCAAAATGCAATAACTCGTAACAAAGTTTCATACGATAGTGCATTTGAAGCAGTAAATGTACTAAACAAAGCCGCTGAAGTACTCGCATAATATAAATACTTTTAGAAATATCTTGTTTATCAAAACTACATCAGGGTGTTGTATATCTTGAATGTGCTTTGATGTGTAATAATGTAGATAATTCCTTTTAGTTAATATGTTAAAATCGGAGTTATTTATTATGAAAACAATAAAAAAAACAAATAGCTATGACGGAAAATTATTTTCCGTCATTCTTATAATAATAGCTGTAATATATGATATTTCTCCTGCTGATATTATACCTGATATAATCCCTTTTACAGGCTTTTTTGATGATATCGGAATTACAATTTTAATCATTATGAATTTATTTTACAAATGGCGAAAAAAGAATTTTATAAATAAAACAAGGTAATTGTATATTTTTGCACTAAAAAATATATTTTGGTGTATAAGTCTAAAAATTATTTATAATAAAGCATTAACGGCTTGTCAGGGGATATAAAACGAAGCCAACTGCTATGTATATAAA
>CAJOJP010000077.1 GCA_905234915.1 Candidatus Gastranaerophilales bacterium | reverse complement strand
TCTCTCGTTCTATATTTAAAAATCTTTTTTAAATATTTTGGTAATTCGCTCTCGGGAAGATTGTAGAGAAAGTCGTATTCCCAAGGAGGTTCGCCTATTTTGTCTTGGATTTTCATCCATTGTAATCCTTGCTTCCACTCATCAAAAATGCTCATAATACACCTCCGGGAAATTCTTGCCTATGGCATTTTTGGGCCGTTCCAGCGGATTACCTGTTACTTCGAGTTCGCTCGCTAACGCTAGACTCCACTCTACTGAAAATCCGCCCCACGGCGGTTCACCTATTTCATCTTTTCTGAAATAATTAACTATATTATTCATCATTTTGCCAAAAATAAATTTACGCAGCTTCTTGTATCTTATTAAAATACAAATACATTCATTTTGTATCATGATAAGTTACTAATGTCAATATTTAGTATCTCAAAACTTCATTTGAAAAGATTTTTAAAAAGGTATTCTGTATGAGGGATTGTATGAATAAAGATTTTAAAATGAAGTTTGGAATGAGAATTAAAGAACTCAGGCTCGCAAATAAACTGACACAGGAACAGCTTGCGGAAAAAATCGATATTGAACGCATCAGTTTGGCAAGAATAGAATCCGGAAAACATTTTCCAAGTGCAGAAAATCTTGAAAAATTTGCAATCATTTTTAATATAGAACCGTCTGAACTATTTAATATGCAGCATTTCAAAAGCAGAGAAAATTTAATTGAGGAAATTATTGCCGCTCTTAAAATTTTTGATACAGGTAAAATTCAGTATATTCATAAATCAGTTATGAATTTAAAAAATTTAAAATAAGCCAAAATAAAGTAAAAATTTATATTATAACAAATTGTTGCTCTTAAATTCTCTCATTAGTATAATATTATCGGAATTGTTGAAAAGGAGTTTTTATGTATGACGTTATAACAATAGGAAGTGCTACTCTGGATGCTTTTATAGAAACTGATAAAGCAAGTATCGTTTCAGTGAGTACAACTGATTCCAAAAAAGAATTTATGTCATATCCTTACGGTTCCAAAATAGAAATTGATAAATTTGAATTTAAAACAGGCGGCGGAGGTATAAATACTGCTGTTAATTTTTCTAATCTGGGTTTAAAAACATCTACAATCGTAAAAATAGGTGATGATATTCAAAACGGTAAAATTCTTAATATACTTGAAAAATTCGGTGTAGATATGTCTAATATCATTAAATCAAAGGAATATCAAACAGGTTTTTCAATAATTCTAACCAGTTTTCAGGGTGACAGAACAGTACTTGCGCATAGAGGCGCAAATGCTAAATTAAATCTTGATGATATCGATTTTAAAGCGGTTAAAAAAGCAAAATGGCTTTATTTAGCTCCGTTAAACGGTGATTCGACAAAAATTCTCAATAAATTAGCTGAATTTTCCGAGGGAAATAACGTTAATCTCGCAATAAATTTAGGTACGAGCAGCATTAAACAGGGTAAAGATAATTTATATTCCGTATTAAAAACCGCCAAAGTAATAATTTTAAACAAAGAAGAAGCTTCAATGCTCACGGGAATTAATGTAAGACCTGATACAAAAAATGAAACTTTCTCAAATGCCTTTATTCATCCGGATATTGTTGAAATGCTGCGTGAAATTAATACCGGCAAAAATAAAATAACTATTATTACGGACGGGAAAAACGGTGCCTATGCTTATGACGGTAAAAGATTTTTCCACTGCGGCGAGTTCAATGCAAAAGTTGTAAGCACACTCGGGGCAGGTGATGCTTTTGCCTCGACTTTTATTGCCTCTCTTGAAAAAAACGATTGGAATATCGAAAAATCACTTGCTTATGCTTCCGTTAATTCAGCCTCGGTAGTTGAACACTTCGGCGCACAGGCAGGCTTATTGACTTTTGATGAGATTAAAGAAAAATTAAAACAAAATCCTGATTTTAAAGTTGATATAAAAAAAGAAACGGATGTTATTAAATTGAACTGGATTGATTAAGGTTTTTATGAATGAACTTGAACAGCGAATGCTGGAGTTATTGAAAAATTTAAAACAAAATCACGGAGCTGTAGGACTGAAAGCAGAGTTTGAAGATGAAGGAGCCTCTTTTTCGGAAATATTAAGACTTAAAGAATTTGCAGATATTATCGGTATGGAATTAACAATAAAAATCGGAGGAGGCTCTGCCGTAAATGATATGCATCAAGCTTTAAATCTGGGCGCAAATTCAATTGCCGCACCTATGATTGAATCACCCTATGCAGCTTTAAAATTTTTAAATACGGCAGGACGAATTTTTAAAGATAATACAAAACTTTATATTAATATTGAAACAAAATATGCACTTAATTTTATTAATGAAATTTTGAATATGGATTTTACCGGTATAGTTTTTGGCAGAACGGATTTAGCCTGTTCTTTAGGTTTATTAAGCAGTGATGTAAATAACAATCACATTTTGGATATAGCACAGGAAATTTCTTTATCTGCAGGAAAATCCGGTAAAGAATTTATAATCGGCGGCGGAATAAGTGCCCTATCAATTCCTTTCTTTAAAGCACAGCCTTATCTTACTAAATTTGAAACACGAAAAATAGTTTTTGATGCAAAAACTGCTTTGTCTAAAAATATTGAAGAAGGTATATTAAAAGCTGTAGATTTTGAATTAATGTGGCTTAAAAATAATAATACCGCTTATAATACAAATCCACAGGAATACAAACAGCGTATTGAAATTTTAAAATCAAGATTTTAATATTATATAAAAAGTAATCAGGAGCTGTAAAAATGAAAATAATGTTTACAACATTTGAGTTGGCACCATTTACTAAAGTGGGCGGTTTAGCTGATGTTATGGGGTCACTGCCTAAATACATTCAAGATGATAATACTGAAATAGCAATTTTTACTCCGCTGATAGGAAGCATTGACAGAGAAAAATATAAAATTAAAGAATTGCCAAACTCAAAATTATCTTTAAAGTTTGGTTATTCTGCCGAATACGTTTTTACTCTCTCTATGTGTAAATTGCCTGATACAAATATAAATGTGTTTTTTATTGATAATCCTAAATTTTATTCCTGCTTTAAGGTTGTATATCCTTCAGGCATTGACAATTGGTATGAACAGGAAAGATTTATAGCTTTTTCTAAGGCCTCAATGGAATATGCAAGACTTTTAAATTTCAAGCCCGATATTATTCACTGCAATGACTGGCATACTGCAATGATTCCCGTTTGGATAAAAAGCTCTTACAAAAATGATGAATTTTTTAAAAATGCTAAAACAGTATTCTCTATCCATAATTTGGCATATCAAGGTAAATACTTCCCTGAAATTCTTGATTTTGCAGGACTTGACAGAAATGAAGTATATAATATGTACGGACTTGAACATTACGGACATTTAATCTGGATGAAAGGAGCTATTGCTTATTGCGATAAAATTGTAGTAGTTTCTCCGAAATATGCCGATGAAATATTGACTTTTGAAGGCGGCGAAGGACTTGACTGGATTCTTAATTTAAATAAACATAAACTGACAGGTATTTTAAACGGTGTGGATTATAAAATATTTAACCCTGAAACAGATAAATTAATTAAATATAATTATAATGAAAATGATTTTTCAAATAAAGAAAAATGTAAACAGGAAATTTTAAAAAGTTATTGGCTTGATTATAAACCTCAAAGACCTTTAATCGCATTTATATCAAGGCTGGTAGAACAAAAAGGCATAGACCTTATAAAATTTGTTGAAAATGAAATAAGAAATATTAATGCAGATTTAATAATTTTAGGTACAGGCGAAAAACGCTATGAGGACTTCTTTGTCTGGTTAAGCTATAATTCTAAAAATGTAAGGGCAAGAATAGAATATAGTGCCGATATATGCAATAAAATATATGCGGGAGCCGATATGTTCCTTATGCCTTCAAGATTTGAACCTTGCGGATTATCTCAATTAATATCATTAAAATACGGAACAATTCCTATTGTAAGGGCAACAGGCGGTCTTGACGATACAATAACAGGTTATCCTCTGGAATATGCAAACGGATTTAAATTTTTTAACTATAACGCAAATGAAATGCTCGGAGCAATTAATTATGCAATTGATGTCTATAAAAACAAAAAGGAATGGAATAAACTTGTAGTTAATGCGATGCGTTCCGATTTTTCCTGGACGAAAAGCGCGAAAAAGTATAAAGAAATATATAAAGAGCTTTTATCTTAATTCGATAAGATGTTTAACTGTGCTTCGCAATGGACTTTATTTTTTGTTTTTTATTGCTTTTTCATTTTTTTTGAAATGTGTAAAAAAATTAATTACCGTAAATTTTTCTGCTGCTTTGACTTTTATAAAAAAAACATTAAATAATTAATTCGTAATTCATACAAACAGATGTATTGAATTACTTAGAAATACGGCATAATAAAAAGGTAAAGGTGTAAGCTAAAAATGCCGTTCAGATACAGATTACAAAAAGTTCTTGATTTCAGAATAAGAAAAAAAGAAGAACAACAACAGGCTGTACAAAGAGCAAAAGATGAAGTTTTAAGAAGACAAGCTCTTGTAGATAAAAATAAAGAAGAAATCAAAAGTGTAATACATTCAATGCGGACTAATGCAGATTATAGAATGATGGATATATATGACAGGTATTTAAAAAACCTGTATGAAAAAGAAGTTCAGCTGTTAGAAGATAAAAAAGAAGCAGAAGCCGTATTAAAACAAGAAGAAGAAAAACTTATAGAATGCGAAAAAGAAGTAAAAGTTCTTGAAAAACATAAAGATATGTGCAAAGAAGCCTGGAAGGAAGAAGAAAAAGCACTGGAAAATAAACAAATGTCCGAAATAGCAGTACAAAAATATTTTGAACGACAGAGAAAAGAACGGGAAGAACGAGAACTAAATCACGAAGAGGATTAAATGCAAATATCAATAAACGATAAAAGAAAAACAGAAAATACAGATAATATACAAATTCAAAAAAGTGATACAGAATTTCTGAATAATTCCGATGTATCATTTTCTGAAATTTTACAAGGAAAAATCAGCGATAGTCAAATAAATATATCAGCGGTAAAAAATCTGCCGGATATAGATTTTAATTATGATTCTTTAAATATTGATTTTAATGATGCATTATTTTTTATAAATTTAACTCACGATGAACAATTTATCGTTCAATCTTCTAAAAACGGAGATTTTCAAAATCTTGTGAAAACAGAATTAACTCAAAATGTATTTACACAAAAAAACGTAGAAGTAACAAATCAAATTACGGCATTAATTGAAAAAACACTCAAAACTCAAAGACCTGTGAGAATATCATTTGATAATAATATATCGGTTATTTTAAAAATCGATAAACAGGGAAAAGTAAGTGCAGAGTTTATTCCCGGAAGTATAGAAGCCGAAAATTACTTGATGAAAAATATTTCCTCGCTAAAACAAAGATTTGACGAGCAAAATTTAGCATACTCAAGTCTTACATACAGACAAAACAATAGACAGCAGGGAAAAAACAGAAATCAACAAAAAGGAGAAGCATAATGCTTGATGCCTATATTACTTCAATGAATGCACAAATAACAACCGCAAGATGGATAAATGATATTTCGGAAAACTTATTGAATGTTTATACTCCAGGATATCAAGAAAAAAAGTTTAGATTTTCTACATTTTTAGATGGGGCAGTCGGTGAAAGTTATGTAAATGTGAGGGAACAAGGCAAAGCAATTCCCGGAAATGCTGATGATAATATATATCTGGAAGGACAGGGTTATTTCGTACTAAGAAATGACGAAGGCAGGATTGTATATACAAGATTTGGTGATTTCAAATTTGACGGTGACGGAGTATATAGAAGCAGCGACGGACAAGAAGTGCAAGGATACCTTTTAAATGAAAAAGGCGAAATTATGAACGGAGCTAAAGCTGTTGATTTGGAAAATTTTGAAGGTAAAAAATTTAAAGATGGAGCCGACTCAATTCCCACAACTAATATAAAACTCTGGATAGATCCTGTTAACGGTTATTATCTTGGTAAATATGAAGAATTTGAATTTAAAGATGACGGAATTTTATACGGCAAATCAGACGGCGGAAAAATAAATGTTCCTCTATATAAAGTAGCAATAACAAATTTTCACAATCCGGGCAAATTATTTGAAGTAAAACAGGGACAGTTCATAGAAACTGAAGAATCAGGACAAGCCGTTATCGGAAAAGCTGAAGTAAGAGGAAAAGTACTTGAACAATCAAATGTAGATTTTGATGCAGCTACGGTATGGTATCAACAGGCACAGTTCCAGCTTTCGGTTGCAGACTTAATAGCAAAACAATACCGCACACTGTTAGAGCAGGTAATGCAGTTAATGGGTCAATAATAAAGGAGTAATATGATTCGCGACGGTTTTTTAGCAGCAATGAATACACAAAAAATAGCAAGTGAATGGGCAAACGAATTAAGTGAAAACTTGATAAATGTTTATACACCCGGCTATAGAGAAAAGAAAATGAATTTTAAAACTTTTCTGGAAGGACGCGTAGATGACCACTATTTAAGAAATCCCGGTCAGGGTAAATCATCTCCGGGTACATCGGAAGAAAATATATATCTTGAAGGCAGCGGTTTTTTTGTACTGCAAAATGAAAAAGGCAGATTGGTATATACAAGGCTCGGTGAATTTAAGTTTGATGAGGAAGGCGTTTACAGAGCAAAAGACGGACAAGCTGTACAAGGCTACATTTTAAATGATAAAGGTGAAATTATGAATGGGGCAAAACCCTCTGATTCCGACTCTATTCTTGATACCTCATTTGATGGAGGAGCTGCTGCCATTCCTACAACAAACATAAAAATTTGGATTGACCCTTCAAACGGAAAATATCTCGGCAAATATGAAGAAATAGAATTTAAAGAAGACGGCATAATATACGGAAAATCCGACGGAGGGAAATATAAAATTCCCCTATATAAAGTTGCAGTGATAAATTTTCATAATCCGCAAGAATTATATCAGGTTGCTGACGGTCAATTTGTTGAAACAAAAAAATCCGGCAAACCTGTAGTAGGCAGAGGCGAAGTAAGAAGCGGATTATTAGAATTATCAAATGTTGATTTTGATGCTAATACAACATATTTTAATCAGGCAGGTTTACAGGTAAAAATTGCCGATGCACTTATGAAATCACATACACAATTAATGCAGAATATATTAAGCGTTTTGGATAAATAATAAAAATTAGTGTAAAAATTTGTTTTGTAAATCTTTATTTAAATTCAAAAATATTTTGATATTTAAATAAAAGTTTGTGCTAGATTTATAAGGAGAGGAGAGAAACAACAAAAGCTTGTTTCTGAGGAGAAAAGTGTATCTGTTTTACGGATATTGTTTGTTCGGTTAGCCTCTAATAGTTTATTACGTGAGTCAAGGAGATTAAAAACTATGAGCGAATATTTAACAAAAGAAGAAATTCGTAAGTGGAGAAGCTCATTAGAACGCATTACTTTAGAAGAGTATGCTGCAAGATTAGGGAAAATTATACAGGAAGAAAAACACGATGACAGCCTTGTTGATAGTGTTATGCTAAAGTCATTAAATTCAATGACTAAGGAAAAATACACTCAAAAAACCGAAAAAATTCAATCTTTTTCAATTAAATCATTTAATAAAGAAAAAGAATTACAACATAAAAAAGATATTACTACGGTACATAAAATAGAAGTACCTGCTGAAATTGTTGACAAGCCTGAAAAAACGGAAGAAGCTCCAATTAAATCCATCAATAAACAAAATTTACAAAACATAAATTTAAAAAACAGCTTAAAGGAAATTTCTGATAAGCAGGAATGCATTACCGTAAAAGAAAAACAAAATGGGAAACATGTAAATTCAACAGAAAATGCAAACGATAAAAATTGCGTTTCTAAAGCAAATTCTTCAACAAAACTTGAAAATAAATCAGGTAAAATCGATAAAAAAGAAAAAACAATACAAGAAGAAACTGCAATCGAAGAAGAAGCCGTTAATTATTCGTTCAGTAAAGCACTGACGCCTAGAGAACAGCTGGTTTTTGATTATTTTCTAAAAAATAAAAACAATATTGTATATGCAAAAGATTTGGCTAAAATTTTAGAACTTCCAAGAGATTATGTATATAAGTACATAAAAAATCTTAGAAGTAAATTAAATGAAAATATTTTGCAAAATGCTGATAACGGCGGTTATTTACTGAAAGTTTAAAATAATGAAAAACGCAAAACGTATAAAGATTGCTTTTCCGCATATGGGAAATGTATATATAGCTTGGGCATCAGCATTAAAGAAACTTGGAGTAGAACCCGTAATTCCGCCGCGTACAAGTAAAAAAACACTGGAATTGGCTTCAAAATACAGTCCTGATTCGATTTGTCTGCCTTATAAATTGGTACTGGGAAATTTCCTTCAGGCTGTAGAAAACGGTGCAGATTATGTTGCAATGATTTCTTCTCCCGGTATTTGCCGGCTTGGAGAATACGGTCAAAGTATAAAAAATGTAATGAAAGATATGGGCTGTGAAGCTAAATATGTTCAACTTGATTTGTATGGCGGGTTTAAGTCTATTTATGATTTTTTAGGTAAAATTTCCGGAGTTAAAAATCCTGTAAGAATTATACGTGCAATAAATTTAGCCGTGAGGAAAATATTTATTACTGACAGACTTGAAAATTTGTTCTCATACTATAGGGCAAGAGAAATTGTTCAGGGTACTGCCGAAAAACATTTTAATAAAGCAATGCAGATTATTTATGATACGGATAATTCCTTTTTGCTGGGCAGAGCAGAAAAAGCTGCAACGCAGGAAATTAAAAAAACACAAATCGATAAAACTCGCGATGTATTAAAAGTAGATATAACAGGCGAAATTTTTCTTGTTCAAGATCCGTATTCAAATCAAAATATTGAAAAAGAATTGGGAAGAATGGGCGTTCAAACAAGAAAAAGTTTAACCGTATCAAGCTTTCTAAAAGATGCAATTATTCCAAAATTGTTCCAAAAAGATGAAACTCACTTGGAACGTTCCGAAAGACTGGCAAAACCATATTTAATGCGCGATATTGGCGGTGATGCACTTGAATCGGTAAGCGATGTTGCTTATGCCGATTCTAAAGGTACGGACGGTATTATACATGTCAGTCCTTTTACCTGTATGCCTGAAATTATGTCACAAAATATATTCCCCAGCATGCGTGAAAATTGCGATATTCCTATATTAACTTTGATTTTAGATGAACAAACAGGACGTGCAGGCTATATTACTCGCCTTGAAGCTTTTGTTGATTTAATGCGCAGAAAAAAAATGTATTGCAAAAAACAACAAAAAACAGTTGAAAAAGTTTTATAGCTATCTGGCAATCTTTTGTAAAATCTGCAACTGAGTTTTATAGTTATATGCAATAGAATTAGTCGATGTTTCAAGTTTCTCAAAAGCTAATCTTACCGCACCGCAAAATGTAAAAACAAATATCATTGCAGTGTTTGTATTGACCTCACAAATTTGTAAAAGAGTAAAACTCAACAGCATAAAAAATAGTGTTATAAAATTTAAGAAAAATTCTTTTAACATTGTTTGATTTTTTATGTACTTTTCTACTTCCTCCTGAGCAATATATTCTAAAATATCGTCATTTTCATAGGCAATAAGTATTTTTTCTACTTCTTCTGCACTTCTCATACCAAGCATAGCAAATATAGGAAAAATATTTTTTAATTTATTTATTGTTTGTCCAAAAATACCTTGTTTAACTTGAAATTCTTCAAATATTTCCCGAGGAGTTTTATAGCCTTCATTATAATATACTTTACGTTCATCATACTTATATTCAAAACTGTTTGTTTTAAATATACTTTTGTTATAATCAACTAAATCTGAATTTAAATTGCTTTTTTCGCGCAATCCTACATAACTGTAGTCTTCCGTACAAACACTAATCATTACTACACCAAAACCCTACTAAATATATTTAACCTTACTACAATAATATAAAAACATTTAGACTGCAAAAATTGCCCTAATTTAGTTAAAATTTACAAAACAATTCAAAATATAACAACTAAAATTTTAGGCAATTATACACAATTTTACATAAAATAATATATTTTGGTGTATAATCGTTTTTACACGTTTCCAAAAAATAAAAAAACAATAAAAAACAAAAAATAAAGTCCATTGCAAAGCACAGTTAAACATCTTATCGAAGAAACAGCGAGGCTGAGTCTGTCTGAGTACCCGAAGGGTACGAGTTACGAAGCCACAGCTGAGATTGATGTTAT
>CAJOJP010000076.1 GCA_905234915.1 Candidatus Gastranaerophilales bacterium | reverse complement strand
ATTGAAGTATATTGTTTTAATGGAATACCAAAAGTTTTTGCGGATATTCACCTTGATAAAGGTGTTAGGATTTGTACTTATAATGAAGATTTCAGTTATGCGGATTTAGTATTAAAACCTGAGGATAAAGAATTAATGAAAGAATTTCCCGCCGATGAAATATTAAAACAATCAATTGATTTAAGTAAAAAGTTATCAAAGGATTTTAGGTTTGTGCGTGTTGATTGGATGTGTCAGAAAAGTAAATTGTATTTTGAAGAATTAACCTTTACGCCGTACTCCGGGTTTAGCGGTTTTGATAAAAAGTGGAATTTAAAAATGGGAAATTGGGTAAATTTGGAAGGAGTTTAAAATTGGATTTTGATAAATTAAATGATGAGGAAGTAGAAAATTTGTACAATGATTTAGTTAATTCTGATATGCGTATAGCTCAATGTTGTTGTGATGCCACTGCTACAGGCGGAAGTAATACAATAGTTTTTAATTGGTGTAGATATAACATTGGTGGCGGTTATAACAATTGTTCGCTGCATTGTCAATCACTCGGTTTTGAAATTTCAAGCAGGTATCAAAGCTGGTGGTGTTGGACTAATGATTGTTGTCAAGAACCTAATGTTTATTTTGGTAGCAGTTGTACTTACCGGAGTTGGTAGCTTGTAGTTAGTGCGAAACCCAACAAAAACAATTTTATAGCAAAAAACTATATTTTACGTACGCGGGATTACAACAATCCCGCTTTTTTTGTGTTACAATTAAAATATGGATGAAAAAGAAATAAAAAGTATAGAATTAGAAGTCAATAGCTTACTACAATTTAGAAGTAACTGTATTACTTTTATCGGTTTATTGGTCGGAGGTTTGAGCGGATTAATATTATCGGAATTTAATTATTTAAAATTAATGTTTATTATCATAGGTTTATTAATTCTTTGTTTTTTATTTATTGTAATAAATACAGTAGATAAAGATGTTGACAGTAAAATAAAGGACTTAAAAAAATGAGTATAGCTATATTTAAAATAATTGCAACAATTATAATGTTTACTTTAATGCTTTTACCTTTTATCAGTTTTTATAAAAAAATATATAACAGAAAAAGCTGCAAGAATTAAATTCGGAATTGTTATTTATTATTGCCTTTGGCTCTTTAAAAATTACTAAAGTCGGTATGGTACAATTTTTTACAACAAAATCTATGTTAGCTTGCAAGGTTGGATGCCCCAAAAAAACAATTTTATAGCAAAAACTATATTTTACGTAGGCGGGATTCAACAATCTCTCTTTTTTGTGATAAAATTAAAATATGGATGAAAAAAAGATAAATCAATTTAATAAACTTATTGATAATTTAATTAATCTTAGAACAACCTATTATTCAATTGTAGTTGTCTTGACAGGTGGTATAATAGGTTTATTCTATAACTTATCGGTTTTAAATATAATTTTAATGTTAATAGGTTTAGGGGCTGATAGCTTTTTTGTTCTAAATATAATAAATTTGCATAAAAAAATAAACAAGTTAATAAAATTTATAGGAGATTAAAATGCAAATATTTGCTTTGTGCTTAATTGTCGGGTTCTTAACGGTTTTTACTTATATGTGTGTAATTACTACAAATACATTAACAAGTGATGTCGATAAATTATTAAACGAAAAAAATATATAGTTATTAAGAGTAAATAAAATGGAATACTTTGCGTTGAGTATTGTTTCAATACTGTTATTTATTATTACATTTGGTTCTTTAAAAATTACTAAAGAAAATGAAAAGAATATTTAGTAAATAAATTAAAATGGTGAAAGATAAATAATACAATATATTTTTTATAGTATTTTATTTTTTATCCAATGATTTTTTTGATTTAACAAATCCGCATTTTGAGCAGGCTAGGGTTTCTCCTGTTGAATCTATCGGCATAAAATTGTGCTTGCAGGTAACAATATCTTCTAAAATATAATTATCATCAAAATCGGCTGTAATAATTTTCTGTTTCTTTTTGGTTATATTCAAATAAAGTTTTATAATTTTTTCAATAACATACATAGGAAAAGCCGGCTTTTATAACTATTTACGGATATAATTCCCACTATTATATTATAAGCATAACTCAAAAAAGAAAATTTTTTGTAAATTTTTATTAAGAATTTTTCTTTACAAATACGAAATCTGACTTTTTTATATAAAAAAAATCATTATTCATGACCAAAAAAATTAAAAATACATGTTTAAATCTCAAAAAAAATATGATATAATCATAGAACATGAGAAAGAAAAAGTGTAAATACTACATTTTAATTTCAATTGTAACATTACGTAATAATATAAAGATTTTAGGCAATTATTAATAATCAAAAAATTTTATATATTTAAGTGATGGTATGTAGGTAAATTTTTGTCGGAGGAACAATGACAATAAGTGTAAACTCTAGAAAGAAACAAGCAAAGAAATCTTTTGATGAACTCTTGAATGATTTAAGAACAAGCAATTCGGAAAAAGTAAGGTACAATGCCGCAAGGGTGTTAGGTGAAATGGGCGATGCAAATGCCGTTGAACCATTAATCGATATCTTAAAAAATGACAGAAACGGTTCTGTCCGCTTATATGCAGCAAGAGCATTAGGTGAATTGGGCGAAGTTTCGGCTACTATGCCGTTAATTGAATCGCTCCGCGAAGACAGAAATGTTGATGTTCGTGTTCGTGCCGCAAGGGCTCTCGGACGTTTGGGCGGTAAAGAAGTTGTTGTACCCCTTGTAGAAGCATTAAATGATGAAAATCCGCAAGTTTGTATTACAGCAACTGATGCCTTAATTGAAATCGGCGATGTGGCTACAGACTCTTTAATAGAATCTTTAAAAAGCGAAAAAGTTAACGTAAGATGCGATGCTACTAGAGCATTGGGCGAAATCGGCAATGCTAAAGCAGTTGACCACGTTATAAAAATGCTTAAAGATGAATGGGTTAACGTAAGAATTTATGCCGTTACCTCTTTAGGTAAATTGAACGATACAAAAGCAGTTCCTTCTTTAATCGAAGTTATGAAAAATGAAAAAGAAAACGATTTGGTTAGAGCAGGTGCAGCTGCAGCTCTGGGCGTACTTCGCGATCAAAGAGCTCTTTTGCCTTTGAGAGAATTAATTGTTAAAGCTGAAGAACTCGGTGAACTTGAAGATACAGCTCTTAAATCATTTAAAAAAATCATGGCTGCCAATTGGAAGCCTGTTAATGAAACGGTTAAAAAAGCATAGTTTTCACCGCGCAAAACTCAGCAGCAGAAAATTATGAATTAAAATAAATGCTAACATAAAATGCCCTTGAAAAAAGGGTATTTTTTTTATAAAGTTTTATATTATAGGGTGTTTGTATATGAAGATTAGAACCGAAAATCTTGTTAAAATTTACAATGAAAGAACGGTAGTTAACAATGTTTCAATAGAAGTTAACAAAGGTGAGGTCGTTGGCTTGTTAGGCCCTAACGGTGCCGGTAAAACAACTACTTTTTATATGGTAGTTGGTCTAATTAGACCTAATTCCGGAAAAATTTTTATTGATGATTTGGATTTGACTAATATGACCATGGATAAAAGAGCAAGACATGGTATTGGTTATCTGCCTCAAGAAGCTTCCATTTTTAGAAAATTATCAGTTGAAGATAATATTAAGCTCGTTTTGGAATTAAATGACAAACTGAATAATAAACAAAAAAAAGATAAACTTGAAGAATTACTCTCGGAGTTTAAAATAAAAAAATTGCGTGATACTTCTGCCGTTTCTCTTTCAGGAGGAGAAAGAAGACGTGTTGAAATAGCAAGAGCCTTGGCCGCAAGTCCTGAATTTATCCTTCTTGATGAGCCTTTTGCAGGTATTGACCCTATTGCAATAGGTGAAATTAAAGATAATATAAAACTGCTTTCAAATAGAGGCTTGGGGGTTTTAATTACCGACCATAATCCTAAAGCTACTCTTTCTATTACTGATAGAGCCTATCTTGTATTTGACGGAAGCATTAATATTCAAGGTACTCGTGACGAAATAGCAAACAATCCGACTGCTAAAAAGCATTATCTGGGAGAGGATTTTACACTTTAATGAAGATTAAACTGCTTGACAAATATATCTTTAATCAGGTTTTCTTTACGTGTTTCGGCTGTATATTAATTTTTATGATTGTTTGGATAATGCCTGAAATATTATTGAAAACCGTTCAAAGAACAATAAGCGGTGATTATACAATCGAAATGGCAGTTTCTATATTATTAAACGAGCTTCCTAAAGTATTGCATATCGCTCTGCCTGTCGGAATGCTTTTAGGTACTATACTTACTTTTGAAAAAATGAGTAAAGATTTTGAAATTACGGTAATGCGCAGCTGCGGCTTCTCTTTTCCGAGAATAATTGTTTCAGCTGTTATTATCAGTATATTTGCTGCAGGTTTTACTTTTTTAATAAGCGCGAAAGTATTGCCTTATTCTTCCTGCCGGCTAAAAGCAATTAAAAGAATGGACAGAATTGCCCAGTTTGTATTTCCGGTAAAAAGAAGCAACGGCTCTATCGAAAAAATAATAATAGTTCCTCATTATGATAATATGAATATAAAAGATGCTATTGTTCTGAATTTTTACAATGAAGCTCTTGACGGTTCCAGCCTGTTATCCGGTATATTAATTTCAGATTACGTAAAATACGATTATAAAACATGGACTATTAATTCGGCAAAAAAATATTCTATCTCTAAAGACGGAGTTTTTAACAATAACGGTGAAGATGTTCAAAATGTTGAAATATTAAATGGCGAAAGTTCAACTAATGCATACAAGCTTATGAAATATTCCATTCACCGTGACAGAGAACTTACAAATCCTCAAATAAGCGAATATATAAAACTTTTAAAAGCTGAGCAGATGGATGATGAATATAGATTTATGCTTAATAAATATATTCAGCGTTTTGTTCATTCCTTTATGTGTATTTTATTCGCAATTCTGGGCTGTCTTTTGGGATTTTCAAAACCCAGAGAACAGAAATTTATCGGAATGCTGATTGCTGTAGGGATAATTTTCAGTTATTATATAACAATACCGTTTTTTGACCTGCTTGCGGAAAAAGCCGTATTATTACCGCAAATAGCTTCTATGATTGCTCCTTCTATTGCAATTATTCTGATTATTATACTTAAAAAAGTAAAGGATTTGTAATGAAAAGAAATTTTTTCTTATTCTTAATATCTGCAATTATTATTTTATTTACAAATATTAATGTATTGGCGCATGAACCATACAGAATAACTGAATATAAAGAAGGTATTTATGTTGTGGAAATAAATACGGATAAGTCAGGCTTGAGGTTAATGCCGTATTTTGTTGAAGGACTCGAAAATAATTCTGAAGTATTTAAAAACTCGGATGCAAAATTGGTTGTAAATGCAGGATTTTTTGATCCTAAAAATAAAAAAACAGTTTCTTATGTTGTTATAGATACAAAAACTGTTCTTAATCCCGAGGATAATGAAGCATTAATGCAAAACAGAAATTTAAAGCCCTATTTGGATAAAATTTTAAATAGAAGCGAGTTTAGAATTTTAGAAGATGAAAAAGGTAAAATTTTATATGATATAACTTCTCATAATACTCCCGTCAAAGAAGGTTTAAAATTAATTCATTCAGTGCAGGCAGGACCTATGCTTTATCCTGATTTAAGGTTAGAGGAAGAATTTTTTATACTTGTAAAAGATGGTGAATTAAGAAGTGAATCGGCTTCTTGTCTGCATCCGTTTGCAAGAACCGCAATAGGAATAAAAAAGAATAAAGTCTATATATTTATTGCTACAAAAGAAGCCCCTTTAACCTTGAAAGAACTCAGTGATATTACTCGTATCTGGGGAGTCGAAAAAGCAATGGCATTTGATGGGGGCGGCTCTACCTCTTTGGATTGTAAAGATTTACATATAATTTCCGATTACGCAAATGAAGGAAGAAAATTAAAATCATTTTTGATTTTGAAGTAAATCATTATACCGGTATAACCAGACTTTTTATTTCCGAAATTTTATAGTACTGCAAAAAAGAAAACACTTTTCGGAGCTGTTACACCCGCTTATTTCTTAAGCCGCACCAGCTATATTTTTATTAATGATAAAGAATAAATTAATGCAGCAAGGTGCTTGCTAAAGAAATGCGCATGCTCAATGCTCCTTAAAGTATTTTCTTTTTTTTCGTTTTTTATTTTAAAAAGTACAATTATTTAGACGTTATACTGGATTAGATAGTCATATAATGCAATCAGTCCGAGTTTATAACTGTTCTTCCCAAAACCCGTAATCTGCCCTATGCATACGGGGGCTGTCATTGATATATGCCTGAATTCCTCGCGTTTATGTATATTGGAAATATGTATTTCAACTACGGGAAGTTCAACAGCAAGAATAGCATCACGAATAGCTATACTTGTATGGGTATATGCAGCCGGATTAATAATTATTCCGTCATAAACTCCTTTAGCCTGCTGAATTTTCGTAACCAGTTCACCTTCTATATTGCTTTGTTCAAAAGCTATTTCAACATTTAAATTTTTTGCTTCCCGATAAAGGAATTTTTCTATGGAATTAAGAGTATCACTGCCGTATTTATCCGGTTCCCTGGTGCCTAAAAGGTTTAAATTCGGCCCGTTTAAAACTAATATTTTCATAATGCCTGCCTTTTCTTTTTATTATATAAAAAAAACTTGTGCAAAATCAAATAAAAAGGTATTATAGAGTTAATAAGATTAAGCAGTTTATGAGGTAAAAGATGCAAATAGAAGATTTACTAAAAGAAGTTATGCAGTACAAGGCAAGCGACTTGCATGTATCGGCAGGTATGCCGCCTATTTTAAGAATAGACGGAAATCTTTTAAAAACAAAATATCCTTCATTTACACCGCAGGATGTTGAAGAACTTTTGTTTCCCATGTTGAATAATGAGCAAAGAAGAATACTTGAACAAACGTGGGAGCTGGACATGTCTTATGGTGTTTCAGGTGTAGGACGTTTCAGGGTAAATGTATATAAAAACAGAGGAACTTATGCGGCTGCCTTCAGAACGGTTATAAGTACTATTCCTACTTTTGAATCGTTAGGTTTAACGGATGTTGTAAAAAATATAACAATGCGTCCGAGAGGTTTAATCCTTGTAACAGGACCTACAGGTAGCGGTAAATCTACAACTCTTGCGGCTATGATTGATTATATTAATGAGAACAGGAGTGAACACATTTTAACGATTGAAGATCCTATTGAATTTGTTCACAAGTCAAAAAAATCAGTAATTCATCAAAGAGAATTAGGACAGGATACGCGTTCATTTGCAAATGCATTGAAATCGGCATTAAGAGAAGACCCTGATATTATTCTGGTCGGCGAGATGCGTGATGTGGAAACAATAGGGCTTGCAATTACGGCGGCAGAAACAGGACACCTTGTATTTGGTACTTTGCATACATCTTCTGCCAGTCAGACAATTGACCGTATTATTGATGTATTTCCGCAAGGTCAGCAGCAGCAAATTCGTACCCAGCTTGGCAGCTGCTTAGAAGCAGTTTTTGCTCAAACTTTATTGCAAAGACTCCAAGCCGACGGACAGAAAAAAGGACGTGTTATGGCTCAGGAAATTCTTATAAAGAATAATGCCGTTGCTAATATGATTAGAGAAGGAAAATCCGCTCAAATATATTCTGCTATTCAAACAGGTATGGGTTCAGGCATGCAGACATTAGAATTTGCATTATCGGAATTGTATAAACAAAAACTTATTACTGCCGAGGATGCAATGATGAAATCTCAAAGACCAGAAGAATTAAGACGTCTTGCAGGTATTGATTAACCTATATAAAATAAGAAAGTAATTATTAAATCGACCGCCAACAAAAAGACGGTCGATTTTATTGCTGCTTGAGTTGTCGAAATACCTACGCCTTTTGCTCCTCCGGTTGTATTATAACCTTGTGTTGCGCATACAAGCGGAATAATTATTCCGAAAATAACACCTCTAAAAAGACTTATGTAAACATCACGGGTGTTTAAAAATGTCCAAACCGAATGCATATAACGGTTAGGATGTAATCCGATAGTATAATAGGAGGTCAGCATACCGCCTATAACTCCAAATAATTCAGCAAGTATAACAACCATTGGTACGGTTATTGCACCTGCTATAATAACAGGCGCAAAATAATAACCTATAGGATCTACTTTAAGTGTTTTTATTGCATCTACCTGTGAGGTAACCTGCATATTAGCTATTTCCGCACTAATTGCCGTACCTGCCCTTGCACTTATTGCAAGAGCCGCAAAGCCGGGCGCAAGTTCTCTTATAAGCGCAACCACCAAAAAACCGCCGACATAGCTTTCGGCTCCCGTCATTAAAAACTGTTTTGAAATTTGCAGCGCAATTACAATAGTTGCAATAAACACTATGCTTAATGATATCGGAAGCGAATCATAACTCAGCATAGCAGCTCTGTTTAATACTGCTTCACATTTTAAATTCCCGTCTAAAATATATTTAACTGTTTGTATTAAATTTTGTACACATTGTCCGAGAAAACTAATCATTAATGTATTTTACCCTTATACTTTCTTATTGTTTTCTATATATTGCTCTGCATAGGGTAATAAAACAAAATTAATACGATTTTCCATACAAAATTTTCTTGCCTGTTCAATTAAATCACCATAATGAACAAGTACTTTAAAGTTTTTACTTTTATCAAATAAAATATCTCTATAGTCGATATCGAAACATAAACTATGAATACATCTTAATTCTTTAGCTAGATTAAGAAAATTTTCAACTTCTCTTGAGTTGTCATTTATATCTTTAATAAGAATATATTTTAAAGTAATTATGGCTCCTGTTTTAATACCGTATTCTTTAATATTTTTTATAACCTCATCAAAAGCATCAATCTGCTTAATTTTAGCAAAAGTTTCTTTTGTTCCGCTGTCAAGAGAAATAATCAGCCTGAAAATTATACCGGACATTGAATTTGTTTTTTCAATTACACTAAGATATTTTATTCCGTTAGTTAAAATTGTAAAATATTTACAGCCGTTATTAAGAAACTCCTGCATTAAAGGTTCAAACTCCGATAAAACAGAAACATTACCGCCTTGAAATTCCACTTTTAAATTATTTTTATCTATTGAATCAGCTTTAAAAAGTTCTTTTATAATCGGTAATAATTCATAATTTTGTTGTGTTTCATCTCCCCAGATAATTTTTTGCGAACAGTAAACACAATTACAATCACACTGTTTAAAATGATTTACTATAATCTCATTTATTAACATTGAAGACTGTTTAGAAAAAAGAAATTCAAAAAAATTGTTATATTTTTTTTCTTTATAATCTATACATCCTGAACATTGCGCTGGAATTTTACCGTTTTTAAGCAGTTTAATAAACTGCATTTCTGATTTTGTAATTTCTTTTAAATTAAGAGTCATTCCCTTTTCATATTTCAAACCGGGACCTTCTGCATAAGAACAGCAAAAACTAACTCTATCCGGCAAAAAATTTAATGTTCTTCCTAATTTTTCACATACATAAGATTTATTTATTTTCATAATGTTATTATAGCCTAAAAAATAAATTTGGTTAACAGAATGTCCTGTTTCATAAAGAACTTATATACATAACCGGCAAAAAACACTTAAACTGTTACTCTATACTTTACTGTCCATTATTTTACTTCTGTTAAAAGTATGTAGTTTCCATTTTTATTTTGTTAATGCAATAACTATTTTATAAAAATCTTCTATTTTATCAGGATTATTTTTTAATTTATTATTAATTTCAATAAGTAAGTTTTCATTTGACTGTTTATGATAAAAATCAAAAACTTCCAGAAAAGAACTGTCTAAAGCAGTTAATAAATTTTCAAGATTTGCTAATGAAGGATAATTTTTACCATTTTCTATATTACTTATGGTAGTGGGATCTACATTAATTATTTCAGCTAACTGCTCCTGATTAATACCTTTTCTTTTTCTAAGTTCTTTTATTCGTCTGCCTAAAAGTTCTTTTTTATCCATAAATGAACTCCTAATATATTTTATATTTATATGACTAAAAATCGAATTGCATTATATTCATTTTTTGCTTTAAAAATGATTTGAGTTCATATATAATGAGTTTAAATTAATTTTTTATAAAAAAAATGAGATGAATAAAGCTATGTATAATATATTTAAGTTTTTAATTAAAAATAAAATAAGTAATCCGCCATGGGATTATAACTTTCTGGCAAATTTAGAAGAAATCGAGTATCCTGTGTATTTGGCAAAACTGTTTAAGATAAGAACGGGA
>CAJOJP010000075.1 GCA_905234915.1 Candidatus Gastranaerophilales bacterium | reverse complement strand
CGCTATTTTTTGTTTTTTATTGTTTTTTCATAAATTAATATATCCCCTGACATGCCGCCAAAGCATTATTTATAAAATTTATGCACCAAAATATACTTTTCGTTGTATATTTAGTCTAATATGTTATGAACTATCACAAAATTTTGAAAAATTTAAAAAATATTATATAATAATCTGGTATGAAAAGAATTAATAATTCTAATTTTGAATTAATTGAGGATATAATACAGACAATTGATTTTAAGTTTGATGCTTCACGTCAAAATAAGCTTGATTGTTTTAAGAAGTTTTGGAAAAGTATTACGGGAAATTTATCGGAAGTATCAAGAGTGTACGATATTTTAGAAGATGATACAATGATAGTAATTTGTAAAGATTCTTTTGTAACAAATGAGCTTTATCTTCAAAAAAATAAATTATTGAAGAAAATGGAAGAAAAAATGCAAGAGTTGGGAATTACAATAAAAGATATAAAGTTTAATTACAAAAAATGGAAAGATAAAGACAATGAACAAGAAATTTAAAGGTTTTTCACTGGCAGAGCTATTAATTTCGCTGTTGGTAATAAGTATAGTATTATCGGCGGCAATACCTGCTATTACGAAAAAAGCGGGTCAGCAGCGTGAACTTATTTGGCGTTGGACGGATCAGAATAATATTGCATTTTCGGCAGTAGGAGCAAATCAAAGCGTTATAGTAGGTCTTGATACTCTGCCTATGGAAAATGCAGCTCTGTATTCTTCAACCAATGATGCTACTGCCCTTCTTTATGATGCAAGTTCTGCAACGGGTAGTAATGTTGAAGTAAATAAATTATTGTTGGATGACGTAAAATACTCAGATTCAGGTGATAAGCTTTCTATTTTAAAAAGAAAAACAAATGATAATCTGTCTGACTTCGTAAATTCTCATATATCGTTTTTTACTATGGATAATTCTGCAAGTGCAACTAATGCAAAATATGCAGGAAGATTGACAATGGATGCCAGTAATATTGCCCTTGGAAAGGGTACGCTCCAAAGTATTGACCGCTATGTGAAAAACAGTTCAGGAACAAATACATCGACGGAGCTGGCAGGCGAAAATACCGCTATAGGACATTTTGCATTATTAAGAAATACTCAAGGCTATAGAAATACTGCAATCGGGAAAAAATCTCTTTCAAATAACTTTACGGGATATAATAATACTGCTTTAGGTTTTGCTTCTTTATATAAACTTGGGAAAACTGAAAGTTATACATCTAAAACTATAGGTACAGGTTCAAATACTGAAACGCTTAATAATGAACATATAGGTGAAAGTTATGAAAATACAGCGGTAGGTTCAGAAGCACAATATAGTTTTAAATATGGTTATGGAAATACTGCCGTAGGTTCTAAAGCAATGCAATTTATAGAAAATGGTAATAATAACACTGCTATAGGTCAAAAAGCACTGCACGGTAATAATGGCACAAGTGATGGATTTGTAAGCACTACTGCATCTCAAAATACAACAGCTCCTACAGGTAATTTTAATACAGCAATAGGTGGTGAAGCATTACGAAATTTAGTTACAGGAGATAGTAATACTGTAATTGGTTATGCTGCTTGTGCAAATGGTCAAAATTTTAGTGAAAATATCTGCATCGGTCACCATGCCGGACGCATTGCAGCAATGAAAAAAGATAAGTTTGGTTTATATATCGGAGGCGGTTTTGGCGATGAAGATTTAAATAAGAAATTAAGCGATAATACGACTCTAAAATATCCTAAACTGAGATATATCGCTCCTTTAATTTCAGGGCATACAGTAAGAACGGCAGCTGAAGATACAGAAACAAAAGCGGTTTATGATCAGGAACTTGTTATTAATGCGCGTAAAGTTAAATTTCAGCCTTATTTAGGTAAATTCCCGGTATTTGAATTTGACATGCTTTATGGTAACGAGGATGGTTATGATGCTTATAATACAAGCAGTCTTAAAACCCGTTACGGTACTGCTTTATTTAATTTGATTGATTCGGGAGATACTTCTACGAATAATTCATTAAGCTTGCGTTTCGCAGGTAAATATCGTACTTCTAATTCTGAAGGCAATTTGCTTCAAATTGATGCTTGGAATCCTGTTTTAAGTAAACAAACATACGCTAATGTTACAGAAGCAAGAACTGTAGGTGTGTTTGATTATTCTGATATTTATTTAAATAATCAGCTTTTAATAGATTTTCCAAAACCTTCTCAATGTACTACAACAGAAACAGGAACCACATGTCCTGCTAATCATTATATTAATATAGGCTTATACAATACAACATCTGAATATGCTGATACACCCGAAAAAAAACTGCCACTGGTTTTAAACAATAAAATTTTTGTAACAAATGCTGACAACGCTCCTCAATTAACAATGGATGATGACGGGTTTAAAGTTAATATGTCGCCTTTATTGTCAGAAACTAAGGAAAATAATGAATTACCAATTTATAGCTATTTAAATATAAGTCGTACAGGCGGTTCCGGTATGGCATTTCTTACCGGCAGTACAACTGGACTTGTAAATACTACTCCTCATTTTTATATTGATGATAAACGTTTTGAAGCATTATTACAGAATGGTTCTTATAATTACGGTATTTCAATAAACGGTAGTCAAACCGATTACATAAGAATGGGAGTATCTCAAACAGGTACAGAATCTGATTATAATGTTGCAACACATGAAATGAAACTTGATTTATATGATTTATTTTTGCCGGGGTTAGCAAATAAATATAAACAGCAATATACAGAAACCAGTTACAGCAGCTATCATACTTCTCTTGTCGGAATTATACAAGCAATTTCAAATGATATTAATAATATTGTTAATCCGAGTTCTGATGCCAGACTAAAGAATATTTCAGGCGATAATACAGCAGGATTAAAGGAAATTAATCAACTGCAAGTAAAGAATTTCACTTATAAAAATGATGCAGGTAAAGTTCCGCATGTCGGTGTTATTGCCCAGCAATTGCAAAAAATATTCCCTAATGCCGTAACTAAAGATGAAGAAGGTTACTTAAGAATAAGACAAGAGGATATTTTCTATGCAATGGTTAATTCAATTAAAGAATTGTTAAAACAAATTCAAGATTTAACCGCAAAAATTTCCGGTTTGGATAAGAAAATTACAGAACTTGAAAATCAAAATAAATTGCTGAAAGAACAAAATTCAGCATTTGAAAAACGGCTTATTGAACTTGAAAAGAAACAATCAGTTCTTGAAAATAAAATAAAATAAAATAAAATAGAATAATAAATAACAATTTAAAATTACCAAATACAAAATTTGGTAATTTTAAATTAATTCTATCAGCTTATTCCTTCGGCTAATAAAAATTTTCTATATGCATTTTAGATTATGAATATAGAAAAGGATGCGGAAATGAGCTTTCAATCGGATACTTTATGTCAGAATACAGGCATGATGAGAGAAGCAATTGTTCAAATTGCAAAATATTCGCTTAGCGATATTATTATTACTGATGAAAACTTTAATGTAGTTTTTCATAATGATAAATATATTTCAGATAAACAATTTATAACTCTTTTTGATATTATAGATGAACTTCTGAATGATGATTTCAGAATAAAACTTGATAACTTTAAAGTTTCCGATAAAAGCCACATGTATATAAAATTACTGCTGACAAGCAGTATAGAACTTGGGGCAATGCCTGTTGATATTCATTTTTGCAAAATAAAAAATTCCAAAAATCAATTAAAAGGATTTCTTGTGGTTCTTCAGGATGTAGTACAAGAAGTCAGAAACAGAATTCAAAAAGAAACTTTTGTTGATATTATCTCTCATGATTTAGAAAATCCAATGCGAGCCAATATTCAAATTTTGGAACTTATTTTAGACCATAAGTTCGGTTATGTTAACAAAGAATTAAAAGGTATTTTAGATGAGCTTTTAAATTCATGTAAATATATGAAATATATGGCTGATAATCTTATTTTAAAGTATAAAAACGAGTTTGAAGCCTGTGAACTTAATAAGAAAAAATGTAAAATAATAAATCTTGTTAAAGATACATGCCAAAAAGTTATGAATATTTTAGACAGAAAAAAACAAGTAATAGAGTTGCTTATAAGTTCTAAAATTCCTGATGTTAACATTGATAAAGATGAAATGGAAAAAGTAATAAAAAACCTTCTGATTAATGCTTCCAACGAAAGCAGAGAAAATTCCAAAATAATTATTAAAATTGATTCTGATAATGAAAATGTATTTGTATCATTTATGAATTACGGATATACATCAAACAAAGCAGTTTTGGATAACTTATTTGATGAATATATTTCCTGCTCAAATAAATTCAGGAAAATAGGTTTCAGTCTGGAGCTTTTTAATTGCAGAAAAGTAATAGAAGCACACGGCGGAAATATTTCCGCACAAAATTTAAACAAAAACGGAAAGACAATAACTTTTTCATTACCGATTAATTAATAACTATTGTCATCGTGAGCGAGTGTAGCGAGCGTGGAGAACTAGTAGAGCGTTCCTTAAATAATTGGACTTTTTGAAATAAAAAACGGAAAAAAGAAAATACTTTGAGGAGCATTGAGCACGCGCATTTCTTTAGCAAGCACCTTGCTACATTAATTTATTTTTTATCAATAATATAAGCGGGTGTAACAGCTCCGAAAAGTGTTTTCTTTTTGCAGTATTCTAAAATTTCGGAAATAAAAAGTCCAGTTAATTACAGAACGTTATACTAGAAAATACAACTTTTTCAGGATTGCTTCACCCGCCTACGGCGGGTTCACAATAACATTTTGCCTTGTATAAAAAGTATATTTATCGACGGAATATTATACTAAATATAAAAAACAGACGTAATTTTTCAATTTCGTCTGTTTGTTCGCATTTAATCAGCTTATGCAGCGTCGCCTGATTAGTAGTTGTTGTTCTATGGCTGCATGGAGGGCTTTACTCCGGATAAATAAAAGATATTTGACCTCTGTTTTGAAAACTGTTTTATTACAATACTGTCTTTAATGACGTTACGTATTTTAAATTTTTTGTATTATTTTGAAAGGCAACAGGTGCTATATCGCGGTTTTGGTTTAAATAACTGCTTGTTTTTAATGTTTCATAGGCTCTCTGCCTGTGCTCTTCAATCATCATAACGATTTCTTGCGCCGTTTTTAGTGCCATATACCCTGCAAAACACATTGCTGCAAATATAACAAATGCAACAGCATCAAGATTAACAACAGAATAATTTGAAAAAATATGAATTATAACACCTGCTGCAATAGCTAATATAATTGCATGTTCAACCTTTGCCGATTCTTCATTAACTAAACCTGACCCCATAATATAACCCTTTAATTAACCTAGTCTAACCACAATTATATAAAAAAAATTAATAAAAAAAAATTGCTTTATTTTATAATTTTTGTTAAGAAATATGTATTTGTAAAAAAAGATAATTTATATATAAAAAAGAGTATCACATTGATACTCTTTTTTTATATATGTTTAAGATTAACTTACTCTATCGTGTAGTCCGTCAATTCAGGAGTTCCAAACATACCTTCAATTTCTTCCAAAATGGCAGATGGCTTTCTTGCTGCATTCTTTTCAGCAGCACGCTTCTGAGCTTCTCTGTCTTTTTCTTCCGAAGCATTTGTAAGGTGATAAAAACCTGTGCCGGCAGGAATTAAACGACCGATAATAACGTTTTCCTTCAAACCTCTTAATAAGTCACGCTTTCCTTCAACTGCAGCTTCAGTTAAAATTCTTGTGGTTTCCTGGAAAGAAGCCGCTGAAATGAAGCTTTCTGTATTTAAACTTGCTTTTGTAATACCAAGTAATACAGCCTCATAAGTAGCAGGCTGACCGCCTTCCTTTGCTATTGCTTCATTTGCCTGCTTAACTTCTTTATATTCAAGAAATTCACCGGGAAGCAATCTTGTATCACCGGATTCAAGAATTTTTACTTTCTTTGTCATTTGTCTTACTATTACTTCGACATGCTTATCTGCAATTTCTACACCTTGAGAACGATATACTCTTTGTACTTCATCAACAAGATATTCTTGAGTCGCTTCCACACCGTTCAATCTTATAACATCATGAGGATTTAACGGACCGCCTGTTAATGGCTGACCTACTGCAATTTCTTGTCCGTTTGCAACTATAATATTTGAATCGATAGAAAACTTAACTTCTTGTCTGCCAAGTTCACCATCTAAATATAATCTCGGAACATCATCCTCAATTTCTATTTCTGCTTTACCTGCATACTCTGCAACAACAGCAGCATCCTTTGGCTTTCTTGCTTCTAAAAGTTCTTCAACACGAGGCAAACCTTGAACAATATCACCCGTTTTCTGTCTTTCAAAGACTAAAGTTGCAATCATATCACCACGGTTTACAAGTGAGCCGTTTGTTACTTGAAGCATTGTACCGGGGCTGATTAAATAAGGACGACCTATTCTGAGAATAATTGTATTTTTATCAATACTCTTTACATAACCTGATAAAGTTGAAGTTTCGCCACTTTCAGAAATTACATTATCCATCTTAATCAAATCACCTTCTTTAACTATAGGCTTTGATTTTAAAGGAACTTTAACCTCTGAGCTGTCTGAAATAAGTAACAACCTTCTTACATCCTGATTATTATCTTTTATACTCGCAACCGCATCATTAATTGCTAAGACCTGAGTTTTTGCAACCGGAGTTTTCGGCGCAATAACCTGACCGTCTTTAACTAAAAGCTCAGTCTGCATTGAAGATGCCGTCTTTGAAGTTCCTTCAACTTCACGGCGAACAATTAAATTTTCGATGACAACAATTTTTAACTGACCGTTTTCATCCAATTCCAATTGACCTTTTAAATGGCTTAAATAACCGTCCATTTGAAGAACTAAACTTGTTCTGGTTAAAACACCGCCGTCAAAATTTCTCACTCTTGAACCATCTTTGTATTGAAGCTGAGTAACAGGAACAAGATCAATCGCTTCATCGGTTGAATTAAATCGGATTGAAACTTCTTTTGTATCTATATTAAATCTTTGAACCGGACGTACAAGAATTTGAACCGGCTGGTTAGAAATTGTCTTTTCATCCAATGCGGAAACGCTGACATCTTCTTCTAAATCATCTATTTCAATGCTATCTTTATCATTATCCATAATTGTAACAATAGAATCCTCTTTTGCTACAACTTTTGGAGCAATTTCCTGACCTGCAGATACAATTTCACCCTCATCAACGTTAAGTTCGCCAAGACCTGCCAAATTATATATCTCACCGGGACGAATTATAACTTCATGTATCATATCATTAAATTCTTTAATTTCTACAATACCGTCAATATGAGCATATAAATCTTTGACAACCTCTGTACCGGCAGTTACGTAAGTTCCTGATTCAACCATTTTTAATGCGGAATCTTTATTTACCTGATGAATTTCATCAGGTATAAAGATTAATTCACCGCTCTTTGTAATAATTTGATTTTCATCAACTTCAATTCCGTTATATCTTATTTCACCGCTTGATGGAACTGTATATTCTTCATCAATGAGCTCTGCTATAATCATACCTGATTCAACTTCAGTATCAACAGGAGCCTTAACGATATATTTTTCGCCTGTTTCCTCAACAGTCCATATCTGTTCTTTTTTGGTCTGTTCAAAAACAGCATTTGAAGCAGAAATTGAAGCAATAACGATTGTTAATTCTTTTCCTTTAACAATTTTCTTAATCATTTTTCCGTCAAAAGCAACTTCTTTAATTTGAAGTTCGCTGCCAATTCTTACTTCACCTCCGTGTTCGGATATAACATTAATTTCTGCTAACTTTTCACCTTCTTTAACAGATTTTCCGTCTTCAACAAGAATTTTAGAACCGCCGGGAAGATTATAAACATCACCGCCTAATACCCAAATAATACCGTTTTTACTTGAAGTTCTGGAAATATTTCCCTGCCTGTCTTTTTTTTCATCGGCAACAAAATCTTCAAATAAAATCTCACCGGATAAATCTGCAGTAATATCTTTCGTCGCTTTTTCAGTTAAACGGCTTCCGTCACCGCCTGAGGCTGGTTCATAAACAGCTATTTTATCTCCTGTTTTAACTTCCTGACCGTAATTAACATAAAGTACAGCACCTGATGGAATATGATATTTTCTTGATTTTGTATTTGATTTAATTTCCAAATCAGATTCCTGAACAGTAATGGCAACATTGTCACCGTGTCTTGTTCTCATATCTCTTGTAAATATTTTAGAAGAAACAACACCGTCAGACTCTGCTATAATTTCTTTCATTGCACCGGCACCTTTAAATACACCGCCTGTGTGGAAGGTTCTCATTGTAAGCTGTGTTCCCGGTTCACCTATGGACTGAGCAGCAATAATTCCTATTGCTTCACCTACATCAACGAGTTTTTGTGTTGTCATTGCCCAACCGTAACACTTACGGCAGATACCGTATTCAAGTTCACAGGTCAAAGGTGAACGTACTAAAACTTTATGCAAATCAAGTTTTTTAATCTTTCTTATATCATTTCTATCAATTGTTGTATTTGCGGGGATAATAACGTTTCCATCCGCATCCTTAATATCTTCGGCAACAGTTCTGCCTAATAATCTTTCGGTTAAAGGCGCAACTATTTTTTCGCCGTCAGAGATATCAGTCATCATTATACCGTGGTGAGTTCCGCAATCGTGATCACGAATAATAACATCCTGAGCAACGTCAACAAGTCGTCTTGTTAAATATCCCGAATCGGCAGTTTTTAATGCGGTATCTACAAGACCTTTACGTGCCCCGTACGAAGAAATAATATACTCTGTAACAGACAATCCCTCTTTAAAATTTGATTTAATCGGAAGGTCAATAATTTGCCCTTGTGCATCAGCCATTAACCCTCTCATCCCGACAAGCTGTGATACTTGAGATAAATTACCTCTTGCACCGGAGAATGCCATCATATAAACCGGATTTAATTTATCAAAGTTTTCTACTACCCTTGCCGTTAATTTTGAAGTTGTTTCACTCCAGGTATCAATAACCTTTGTATATCTTTCTACTTCGGTAATATCACCTTTTAGGTATCTGTGAGTGGATTTTTGAATTTCATCTTCAGCTTCTTTCAGAAGTTCTTTTTTATCGGCAGGAACAGATAAATCGGCAATAGAAATTGTTGTTCCCGATTTTGTTGCATATCTGTAACCCAAATTCTTAAGATTATCTGCCAATTGCGCAGTTTTCGCACCGCCAAATTCAAGATATATCTGAGCCAATAATTTATTAATCGATTTTTTATTAACCTGTTCATTAATAAAATCAAACGATTTCTTTGTATTTTTATGTATCATTGTTTCCATTTTTTTTCCCTTTAAGTCTGGTTTTATAATTGTAATCTGAACTGAATTTGTTGAATTATCTTTTACTAAGAGGCAAAAATTGAATTACGAACAGTTTCGTTAAAAATAATCCTTCCTACAGTTGTTTCAAATCTTTCGCCATACTCATCACGTACAACAATTCTGTCATGAAGCTTTATTACACCTGTTTCATGAGCTGCTATGGCATCTTGGAAATTATAGAAATATTTTAATTCTGTATTTTCTTCATCATCTTTCATCAATGTCAAATAATACATTCCTAAAACCATATCCTGTGAAGCTGCAATAATCGGCTTTCCTGTTGCAGGAGCCAAAATATTGTTTGTTGCAAGCATTAACATCCTTGCTTCTGTCTGAGCTTCTATTGATAAAGGTACGTGAACAGCCATCTGGTCACCATCAAAGTCTGCATTAAATGCCGTACATACAAGAGGATGAAGCTGAATAGCACGACCTTCTACCAGTACAGGCTCAAATGCTTGAATACCAAGTCTATGAAGCGTAGGAGCACGATTCAATAACACAGGATGCCCATCTATTACTTCCTCTAATATATCCCATACTACAGCTTCAGAACGTTCAATTTTCTTTTTAGCAGATTTTATATTTTGTACAAAACCTCTTTCAATCAGCTTATTAACTACAAAAGGCTTAAATAACTCAATTGCCATTTCTTTTGGCAGCCCGCACTGATTAAGCTTTAACTTAGGTCCAACAACAATAACGGAACGACCGGAGTAGTCAACACGCTTACCCAATAGATTTTGTCTGAAACGTCCTTGTTTACCTTCAATTATGTTACTTAAAGATTTTAAAGGTCTATTGCTCGGTCCTACAACAGTTCTGCCTCTTCTGCCATTATCAATTAATGAATCCACAGCCTCTTGAAGCATACGTTTTTCGTTTCTTACAATAATTTCAGGAGCTCCCATTTCAAGCAATCTTAATAAACGATTATTTCTGTTTATTACACGTCTATATAAATCATTTAAGTCAGAGGTCGCAAAACGTCCGCCATCCAACTGAACCATTGGTCTTAAATCTGGAGGTGTAACCGGCAGTATATCCATGACCATCCATGTAGGTTCAGTTCCTGATTCAATTAAAGCTTCAACAAGCCGTAATCTCTTAATCAGCTTCGCTTTTCTTTGAATACTGCCTGAAAGACCTGATAATTCATTTCTAATTGCTTCTGCCATTTCAGAAAGTGAAATTTCACCAAGAAGTTCCTTTATTGCTTCAGCACCAATTCCGACTTTTAATTGTGAGTCTTCATGCTCAAGCATAAAATCATCATATTCTTCTTCATTTATTAATTGGTATTTCTTAAAATCACTGTCTGCAGGATCTATTACAACATAGCTGTTAAAGTAAATTACCTGTTCCAAATCCTTCAATGTCATATCAAGCAATAATCCCAGATATGAAGGAATACCCTTTAAAAACCAAATATGGCTGACAGGTGCTGCCAGTTTAATATGTCCCATTCTGTGACGTCTTACTTTTGAATCCGTAACTTCAACACCGCATCTTTCACAGATAATACCTTTATGTCTTACTCTTTTGTACTTACCGCAGTAACATTCCCAGTCTTTAGTAGGTCCGAAAATTCTTTCGCAGAATAAACCGTCCCTTTCCGGTTTTAACGTACGATAATTAATCGTTTCAGGTTTTGTTACTTCTCCGTATGACCATTTCAGTACACGTTCAGGAGAAGCTATACTTATCCTAATATAATCAAAATAATCTATACTTGTAGACAATTTTATATCTCCTTTTTTACTAAATATACAGTCTTTAAAACTTTAAAGACCGTATATTTTATATATTACTTTTATTCCTTGAATGCACTTGGCGTTTCCATAAAGTTAATATTAAGAAGCTCGGAATCAATATCGGAAAGTATCCGTTTAGGAGCAGCCTTCCTTAAATCATCCGTATCAGACATTAAATCTACTTCTTCACCGCTTCTCTTGGAAACTGAAATATCTAAACCGATACTTTGTAATTCTCTTACAAGCACTTTAAATGATTCCGGAATCCCCGGACGAGGAATGTTATCGCCCTTTACAATTGCTTCATAAGCCCTCGAACGTCCATTAACATCATCGGACTTAATTGTAAGCATTTCTTGGAGTGTATAAGCAGCACCATAAGCTTCTAATGCCCAAACTTCCATTTCTCCAAATCTCTGACCGCCAAATTGAGCTTTTCCTCCTAATGGCTGCTGTGTAACCAGAGAGTATGGACCTGTTGATCTTGCGTGTATTTTATCATCAACAAGATGAACGAGTTTTAAGAAGTAAGTAATACCAACTGAAACAGGTCTGTCAAAAGGTTCTCCTGTTCTGCCGTCAAACAGTGTAACTTTACCGTCTTCACCGACCCAATTACATCCTGATTCTTTTATGCCTCTCATAAGCTCATATTTTGTTGAAATTTCCGATTTGTTTTCACCGTACATTTCATCGAAAGAAGGAGCTTCGTAATAATCCCCGGTTAAATATGATGCTAAACCAAGTAAACATTCATAAGTCTGACCCACATTCATACGTGAAGGTACACCAAGCGGATTAAGAACTATATCAACAGGCGTTCCGTCAGGTAAAAAAGGCATATCTTCTTTTGGAAGTATTCTTGAAACAATACCCTTATTTCCGTGGCGTCCGGCTAATTTATCACCAACCGAAACTTTACGTTTTTGAGCTATATATACTTTAATTAAAGTATTTGCACCGGGTAAAAGCTCATCACCTTTTTCTCTGTCAAATACTTTTACATCAACTACACGACCGCCTTCCCCGTGGGGTACTCTTAATGAATTATCTTTTACATCTCTTGCTTTTTCTGCAAATATAGCCCGTAAAAGTTTTTCTTCCGGAGGATGCTCAGATTCACCTTTAGGAGTTACTTTACCTACAAGAATATCATCAGCATAAACTCTTGCCCCAATTCTTACAATACCTCTTTCATCAAGGTGCCTTAATGCATCTTCTGAAACGTTAGGAATTTCCCTTGTAATTTCTTCCGGTCCTAATTTAGTTTGCCGAGCTTCAATTTCAAGCTTTTCAATATGAAGTGATGTAAATATATCATCATGTACGCATCTTTCACTTAATAAAATAGCATCTTCAAAGTTATATCCTTCCCAGGGCATATAAGCAACCAAAACATTTTTACCGAGTGAAAGTTCGCCATAGTGAGTTGATGCTCCGTCGGCTATTACATCACCTGCTTTAACCTCACTTCCTTCAATTACTATTGGTTTTTGGTTAATACAAGTATCCTGATTGCTTCTTACATATTTCATAAGCTGATATTTGTGCAATTTATTTTGTTTATCTTTTATCCAAATTTCTTCACCGGTTACTTTTATAACAAGTCCGTCAATATCGGAAACTACAACCATGCAAGAATCTTTTGCTGCTCTTTTTTCAAGACCGGTAGCAACAACAGGTCTATCTGTAATCAAAAGAGGTACAGCCTGACGCTGCATGTTTGAACCCATTAAAGCTCTGTTTGCATCGTCATGCTCAATAAATGGAATTACCGAAGTTGCAACCGAGATAACCTGAATAGGAGAGACTCCCATATAGTCAACACGTTTTGATTCGCCCATTGTAAATTCCGATTTATAACGGATAGGTACATATTCCGCTTTTATGCTTCTGTCTTCATTTAATGTCAAATCAGAAGGTGCAACACGGAAGTTTTCTTCTTCATCGGCACTCATATAATGTACTTCATTAGTAACAACACCATCTTTAACAAGGAAGTAAGGTGTTTCAATAAAGCCGTAATCATTTACTCTTGCATGAGTAGCTAAAGAACCAATCAAACCTGCATTAGGACCTTCGGGGGTTTCAATAGGACATATTCTTCCGTAATGAGAAGGGTGAATGTCACGAACGGCAAAACCTGCTCTTTCACGAACAAGACCTCCCGGACCTAATGCGGAAATTCTTCTTTTGTGAGTTAACTCTGCTAAAGGATTTGTTTGATCCATAAACTGCGACAGTTGAGATGAACCGAAGAACTCTTTTAGTGAGGCTACTAACGGTTTAGTATTCAATAAGTTTAGAGGCGTAAGCGTTTCTGAGTTTTGAAGTGTCATTCTTTCTTTAACGATTCTTTCAATTCTCGATAAACCGACTCTAAACTGATTTTGAAGCAGTTCACCTACGCTTCTTATTCTTCTGTTGCCTAAGTGGTCTATATCGTCACAGCTTCCTTCATCGTATGTTAAGTTAATCAAGTATTCTACAGCTGCAACAAGGTCTTGAATAGTAAGAGTTCTTTGTGTTTCAGCTACATTTAAATTTAATTTTTTATTTAATTTATAACGACCAACTCTGCCTATATCATATTTTTTATCATCAAAAAATCTTGATTCAATAATAGTACGACCGCCGGCAGCAGATGCGGGATCACCGGGTCTTAATTTTTTATATACCTCAATTAATGCATCATCTGTAGTTTCGGTTGTATCTTTTTCCAGAGTTTTCTTTAAAAATTCAAAGTGAGTAAATATTGTTTCCATTTCACTCACTGTTATACCTATTGCTTTTAAAAGCGTAGTTGCCAGAATTTTTCTATTTTTATCTATTTTTACATAAATAATATCATTAGCATCTGTTTCGATTTTCAACCATGCTCCTCTATTAGGAATTAAGGTAGCATTAAACAATCTTTTACCGGTAGGAGATATTTCGCGTTTGAAATAAATTCCCGGAGAACGTACAATCTGTGAAACAATAACACGCTCGGCACCATTTACAATAAAAGTACCTTTATTTGTCATTGTAGGAATATCACCGATATATACTTCCTGTTCCTTAATTTCACCTGTATCACGGTTGACAAGACGTGCCATAACTCTTAATTGCTTTGCATAAGTTGCATCATGAATCCTTGCTTCTTCCAAAGAATACTTCGGGTTATCAAATGTATAATTTGGTAAAAAATGCAATTCTAATCTGCCGGTATAGTCTTTAATAGGAGAATAAGAAAGAAATTCTTCCTTTAAACCCTCTTTTAAAAACCATTCAAAAGACTTTTTCTGAACTTCAATTAAATCCGGCAAGTCATCCAGTCTTGTTCTCGGCATGCCCATCGGAGTTTTTCTTTCAGAATATTTTTTCTTCAACATTCATTCACCTCTCATTATGTGGTGTACTACAAACTAATATATTAAAATTAACTAAATTATTTATAATGTTTCTTCTCTAACAGTTATAATATTTACTTACAATAACAGTCATTTAATGATGATACTTGCTGAAACACTAACGTCAAGGAAAAATATTTTTTTTTATTATTTAGATACATAAATATTAACAATTGACTCTAATCTGCCAAAAAAAAATATTATGAACCGGCAGACATACTGTCATAATTATATTAACTTCAAAAGAAATTAAAAACAGCGGTCTAATTTATTGACGTTTAATATCTTTTTAGAATAATCCTTTAAATGCATGGTTTGCTAATTTATTAAGTTATATTACAAAAGATATATACTCTACAAGTCAATAATAATAAGGCAAATAAAAAAATAAAAAAACGGAGCAGAAAAGAATATATTTTTTATAGCAATAATA
>CAJOJP010000074.1:4664-15017 GCA_905234915.1 Candidatus Gastranaerophilales bacterium | reverse complement strand
TAACAAATTAGATGTGTAGTATCGAGATTTGAATATTTATTTCTCTGTCAAAGATATAATTATTAGTTTTACAAGTTTTATACACCAAAATATATTTTTTAGTGTAAAAAAACATATAGTTATCTTTTTTATTTTCAATTCCATTTTTTAATACCGGCAAATATTTGCACAACTTTTCTATTACTCTGTTTACTGATGTTATATATATTTAATTGCTTTATATTGGTATCGATATAAAAAAGGAAAATTTATGAGAAATAAAAAACAATCACTTTTTAAGCTTGCAAATAAAACCTGCGCAAGAAAAGTCCGTATATGTACCATAAAATTTTGCGCTGTAGGCTGCCTTGTTGAAAATTACGATGATGAAGATATAGTTTGTCTGGAAAATGTTGACATGATGTTTACAGACGGATGCAGAGAAACTGAACACAGAGATAGTGTTTGTATTTGCGATGACCATATAATAGCATTTGAAATAGTAAAATAAATTGTCCGATATATTGACTTTTTGGAAAATAAATTATACAAATAACATATATATGCATTTTATAGGGCGGAAGTATGATAAAAAAAGCAATGATAATGGCGGCAGGTGTCGGATCTCGTCTTGGTGTGCTTTCTGATATCGTACCAAAACCTCTTGTTCCTATAGCAAATATCCCTGTCATTGACATTTTACTGAAGCATATTTCTTCTTTTGGAATTAATGAAGTTATCGCAAATACCTTTTTTAAAGCGGAATTTATACAAAATCACTGTAAAAATAATAAATACGGTGTGAATTTTAATTATGTCACGGAAAAAGAGCTTTCCGGCACAGCCGGCGGACTTAAAAAATGCCAATTTTTCTTTGATAATGAGGAGGATTTTATTGTTTTATCGGCTGACGGACTTTCCGATGTAAATATTGAAGCTGCTTATAATTCCCATAAAGCTTCAAATGCTATTGCTACAATTGTTACAAAAGAAGTCCCTCACAATGAAGTTTCAAAGTATGGTATTATTGTTACCGATACTAATAACATTGTAGAATCATTTCAGGAAAAACCTTCTTTAGATACAGCAAAATCTAATCTTGCCAATACCGGAATTTATATTTTTAAACACGAAATTTTTAATTTTATTCCCGAAAATACTTTTTATGATTTTGCAAAAAATGTTTTTGTTTTCTTAATGAATAATAATATCAAAATAAATACTTTTAAACATAACGGCTACTGGTCTGATATAGGGTCTATAGAACAGTATAAGCAATCAAACAGAGATATTTTGGATAATCTTATTTCTTTTATTAAACCTAAAGATGTTATATTATCCGATAACGGTAAATATTTAAAAGATGATAATACTATAGTAAATTCTTCTTCAAAATTCGTAGGCAACAGCATAATTGGAAAGAATTGCATTATAGGTCAAAATTCTTTAATTAAAAATTCAATTTTGTGGGATAATATAAAAGTAATGGATAATGTGGAAATTGATAATTCGATAGTTTTACCCGGTATCACGGTAAAATCCCCGATAAGAAATGAAATAATCAGCTCTTAGATATCAATTTTTATAAGAGAAAGGAAGCAAAAAATTTAAATGATTATAATAATGGAACCGTGGGCTACAAAATCTCAAATACAGACAGTTGTTAATGCCCTTCACAATAAAGGGTTTAAAACGGTTTTAAATCAGGGAGATGTTATGACGGTTATAGCTGCAATAGGTGATAAAAGATTAATTGAACCTCATTCTTTTCAGTCTTACGAAGGTGTAAGAAGTGTAAAAATTATACAGGAGCCTTATAAATTAGCCTCAAGAGAAGGAAAGCAGGAGGATACCGTTATTGAGTTTTCTAACGGAGTAAGAATAGGAGGCTTGGAAAAACCCGTTATAATTGCAGGTCCATGCTGCGTTGAAAAAGATTTAGACGGTTTGTTAAAAGTTGCCGAAGCAGTTAAAGAAATGGGTTGCCATTTTTTAAGGGGCGGTGCTTTTAAACCGAGAACTTCCCCTTACGATTTTCAGGGCTTAGAGGAAAAAGCTCTTGAATATCTTGCTATAGCCCGCGAAAAAACAGGATTATTAATTGTAACCGAACTTATGGATACTATGGATTTGGATTTGGTTTGTCAATATGCCGATGTAATTCAAATCGGGGCAAGAAATATGCAAAATTTCAAATTGCTTCACGCTGTAGGAAAATGTAATAAACCTGTCATACTTAAACGCGGCAGTGCAGCTACAATAAGAGAGTTTTTACTTGCAGCGGAGCATATTATGTATAACGGTAATGATAAAGTTATTCTTTGCGAACGCGGAATCAAAGGTGTTGATAATTCAGCTACCAGAAATACTATGGATATAGCTTCAATTCCCGTTATTAAAAAATATTCTCATCTTCCTGTTATTGTTGACCCGAGCCACGGAACAGGAAGACGCTGGCTTATTGAACCTATGGCAAAAGCAGGTTTGATTGTAGGTGCTCACGGAGTCATGATTGAAGTTCATCACGACCCCGAAAATGCTTCTTCTGACGGTGCACAGAGTTTAAATATTCCTATGTTTAAAGATGTTGCAAGAAGATTAAATAAATTAATCGGCAGAATTGATTATGATAACAAACATTATGAAAATAAGAATATGAACAGGATATAATATTGTATAAATTTGATTTTGAACTTGATGATTTCCAAAAACAGGCAGTTGAAGCTATTGACAATAAGAAAAGTATTGTAGTCTGCGCTCCTACAGGTGCAGGTAAAACTTGTATAGCTGAACACGCTATTCATAAAGCTCTTGAGGAGGATACAAGATTATTTTATACTACCCCTTTAAAAGCTTTATCAAATCAAAAATTTTATGATTTCGGCAATAAATACGGAAAAGGCAATGTTGGTTTATTAACAGGTGATACATCAATAAACAGAGATGCCCCCATTGTTGTTATGACTACCGAAGTTTTCAGAAATATGCTTTATAATACTAATTTCGGTAAAGTTAAAGATAATTTAAACGGAGTTAAATATGTTGTTTTAGATGAAGTTCATTATATGAATGATGAACAAAGAGGAACTGTCTGGGAAGAAAGCATAATTTACTGCCCCTCCTCCGTTCAAATTATTGCATTAAGTGCAACAATTGCAAATTCTAAACAGCTTTGCGATTGGATTAATTCCGTTCATTCAAAAACAGAATTAATTTATACAGATTTTCGCCCCGTTCCTTTAAGACACTACTATTTTGATTCTTCAAAGCCCAATGAAATATTACCGTTATTAACTCCTGACGGCAAATTAAACAGAAGAATAAAACCTGAAAAAAAATCATCTTATTACGGAAAACAAGCGAAAAAACTTAATACGGTTAAAGATATTGTAAGTGTATTACATGAAAAATCAATGCTTCCTGCCATTTATTTTACTTTTTCGCGAAAAAAATGTGATGAAAATATGGAAAAATGCTCACAGATTAATCTGATTACAGATGAAGAAGCAAAACAAATACGAATTGAAATATCGGAATTTTTGAAAGAACATACTTATCTTGAAGGAAATAAAAATCTTGAATATTTGTATAACGGTATAGCTTCTCATCACGCAGGACTTTTACCAGCTTGGAAACTGTTGGTGGAAAGATTGTTCCAAAAAGGGTTGATAAAAGTTGTATTTGCAACTGAAACACTTGCAGCAGGAATTAATATGCCGGCACGTACAACGGTTATATCCTCAATAAGCAAAAGAACAGATTCCGGACACAGAGTATTAACCTCTAATGAGTTTTTGCAAATGTCAGGCAGAGCCGGTCGGCGCGGAATGGATAAAATAGGCTATGTTGTCGTTATAGGAACTCAGTTTCATTCTCCCGACGAAGTGGCAGAACTTGTTAAAAGCCCTTCTAATCCGCTTGAAAGTCAGTTTTCTCCCGGATACTCAATGGTTTTAAATTTATTGCAAAATCTTGAGCTTGAACAGGCTAAAGAGCTTATTCTTAAAAGTTTCGGTTATTTTTCTTCTCACGACAGATTAAAACCTGTTATTATGCAGCAGATAAATTATGAACAGACAATTGCAAAACTTAAAGATGAAAAATGTCCGCACGGTTTTTCAAATCAAGATTTTCTTGAATTTAACAAATTAAAGGAAAAATATATCGTTTATAGAAAGCTTGTTAAAACTTTGCTTAAACAGACAAAACCAAAGGGAAATAAAAACGCTCCCGAAGTTATTGAATATGAAAATCTTTCACGCGATATAAGAAAACAATATGAAAAATACCCTTGCGGACTTTGTAAAGGTTATAAAAAACACAGAAAAAATATTGAAGTTCTTGAAAGATACGAAAAAAAATATAAAGAAATTTGTAAAAATATTGAAAAGCAAAAAGATATATATTGGGAAAAATTTCTTGCTCATAAAGAAATTCTTGAAAAAACAGGATATATCGAAAACGGTTCCCCTACAAATAAGGGAGTTTTATGTTCTATGCTGAGAACAGAAAACGAATTATATCTTTCCGAAATAATATTACAAGGGTTATTGGATAATTTGGAGCCGTTTGAACTTGCCTCGGTAATATGCGCATTAATAACAGAAGACCTCAGGACTGATGTTTACCCCAATGTACCTATCAGTAAAAATACAAGAAAGGCTCTGAATAAAATAAAAGAAATTCGCAAAAAAATTACAATTATGCAGCGTGAAGCTGAGATTGATACTCCTATGTATATTAACTCTTTTTACTGCTCGCTTGTTGAACAGTGGATTCAAAATACACCGTGGGAGGATATTTCAAAACAGGTTGATTCTTCCGAAGGTGATATAGTAAGAATTTTTAAAAGAATTGTTGATATACTCCGCCAATTGACAATGCTTCCAAATGTTTCCGACAGATTAAAAGCTAATGCAAGAGAAGCTGTTAATTGCATTTTAAAAGAACCTGTCGATGTTGAATAGATAAAACAGACAGTTCAAAAATGAACTGCCTGTTTATATATATATTACATTTATTATTATCTGCCGCCTGCAGCAGTTAAAAGTTCTTCGTCTTCCTCTTCTTCATTAGTCTGTGCCGCACCTGAATATTCACGCATTGCATTCTCATCATACTCAGAAGTATATTCAGGATTTTGCTGCAGCCCTCTTTCAGGTTGAACTCCCTGCATTCTTGGATCATTGGCTATACTTGCATATCCAAAAGAATTATTAGGGCTGGTAGCGTTTAAACTTCTTAATCCGGCATTACAACTTTCTAATATTTTATTATCTTGATTTGCGACACCCATTTGCGAGTAAAAGTTATAAAGTGTTCCATAACCGTTCCTAAAAACAGTCTGTCCGGAACTGTTAGCTTCTTGATAATCACCGGAGGACCATTTTACGGAATTATTTCCTATTGCCGAATCTTGAATATAATGGACACCTGTTCCGTTAACTATACCGTTTGAAGGCGAGCCTCCCGTAATCGGATTTGTTTGGGCTCGGTTTTGTCTAATTCCGGCGGTTTGTCCAATTCCGACTTGATTGCTAACTCCTGCTGCACCTGTTGCTCCTGTTGCATTAACAGCCCCGGTACATCCTTCAATATTATTATTATTTGAAACAGCACCACTCCGGTTTCTCCCTTCAGGAGAATCATCTAAAGAACCGTCATCATCACCGCCATCTACTCCGGTTACACGCTGGGACGAAAATACAACTTCATCAGAACTAAGATTTCCACCTCTTAATGTTAATCCGGTACCGTTTTTATCAGAACCATTTCCGCGGGTTGTCGTTGTACCGCCCGACGTTGTACGCTGTGTTGATGTTGTTTGCGCCGCACTGGAAGTAAATAACGACGTCGTAGTCGTTGTTTGCTCTTGTTGTACCTGTTGAGTCGGATTCTGAACAGGGGGCTTATCATACGTCGGTGTATTCTGCCCCACGCGGACTGCTTGAACTTCTCCTGGTGCCATTTTTTTATCCCTTTTATTCGCTATTACATGTATATAAAAACAAAAGTATATACTAAAATGCTATTTTTTATATATTATTTTAATATTTCTTAACAAAAGTAAAGTTGCAATGTCCAAACTCCCTCGCCCCTTGCGGGAGAGGGTTAGGGTGAGGGGTTAAAAAATTAAAAAATAAAAATCCTAAAATTGACTTTTTAATTGTCATATTTTAGGATTTTAACTTAATTTTGCTTTTATAAAAACAAAAACTATTTTATTTCAACAGTTGCGCCTGCTGCTTCAAGCTGTTTCTTTATAGCTTCTGCTTCTTCTTTCTTTATATTTTCTTTTACAGGTTTAGGTGCACCGTCAACTAAGTCTTTTGCTTCTTTTAAGCCAAGACCTGTTATTGTTCTTACTTCTTTAAGAACAGCAATTTTGTTTGCACCTGCTGATGCTAAAATTACGCTTACTTCAGAAACTTCTTCTTCAGCTGCTGCGCCTGCTGCAGGAGCTGCTGCTGCTGCAACTGCTACCGGTGCTGCTGCTGATACGCCGAATTTTTCTTCCATTGCTTTTACTAATTCAGCTGCTTCTAACAATGTTAATTTTTCAATTGATTCTAAAATTGATTCTACGCTCATTTTATTTCTCCTTTTTTATTTTTAATTTATGTTTTTCTATGTTTCTTTCGTTCAATACTGTCGCTCGTTCGCTTACCGGATTTCATCCGTTCGCAATTTCGCTTCTTGAAATTGCTTTCGCTCAATACTGTCGCTCGTTCGGCTTCGCCTGTCCTCGCTTCGTCTTTCGCTTACCGGATTTCATCCGTTCGCAATTTCGCTAAGCAGACTTCTTCTTTGCAACTTGATCCATTGCTCTGACAAGACCTGACATAACAGCATTAACAGCACCAACAATACCTGTTGCAGGCGAATTGATACTGCCAAGCATTTTGGCATAAAGTTCTTCTTTTGAAGGAAGATTTGATAAAACTTCCGTTTCTTTTTTGGTTAAAATTTTACCGTCTAATACTGCTGAAAGAATTTCACCCTTTTTTACTTCTTTTATGAATTTTGTAAGAACCTTAGCCGGAGCAACTTCGTCTTTAAATCCGAACGCAATTGCTATAGGTCCTTTCAAAGCTTCATCAAGAATTTCATAAGGGGTACCTTTTGCTGCAAGTTTTGCCAGAGTATTTTTTGTAACCATATAATCACCCTCCTGCTTTTGCAGTTCACGGCGCAATTTGGTTATTTCTTCTACCGTTAAGCCCTTGTAATCGGTAACCACAGCAACTTTTGCCTTTGCAAATTTTTCTTTCATTGCTTCAATTTTTTCTTGTTTAAAGGCTTTTGTTGACATTTTTTGCTCCTTATTTATATTTATTCGACCTTTTTTTACAGCGGGCAAATTATTGCTATTTAAGTAAAATTGCCGCTAACACTTTTCCATACAAAAAATTTACGGAAAACAACCGTAAATCAACAAAATCATATTTAAATCAGTAAAATAATCAAAATATTTAATTTGTCCTCGGTCAGCTCGTATTTTAAAGATAGTTTACTGCAATTTTCTTATTGCAAGCCCCACCTGCTGACTTTCTACGGTCAATTAATAATTTATATAAAAAATAATATAAAATCAACTGTTATTATATAAAGTTTTAAATATTTATTTATAATCTTCATTAACTTTATTTGATAATTTTTCTATTGAATCAGCTATTATTTCTTTATTTTTTGAATTTTGTATAAAGTCAAGTACTTCTTTTTTAGTGCCTTTATAAAGGTATTGAGAATAAAATTTATCACTGTTTAAATGGTGAACTTCAACTCCAAATCTACGTATATCTTTAGGCTGAATTTCATCATGCGAAACTGATAAAAGTGCTTCATTTCTTGTTCCGGGAATATCAAAAGCAGCAAAAATTTTTTTAAATTTATTATTTTCGGGTACATAACGCTCTATCATATCACTTAATATGCTTATTCCCTTTGTTATTAATTTTTGGATTTTATTATCATTACTTTCATTCATTGTAACTTCCTTCCGCCCTGCTCTTAATAATTTAGGTGCTGATATATTATTATAAAAGTAATTAACATTAAACATTTTTTTTCCCTTCGATAATGTAATTAAACCCGAAAAAAGAATTTTTTGTCAGTTTTTTTTATTTATTTTAACAAGACCGTCTATGCTTAATATTTTAAATGCTTCACCGGGTATTTCATTTTCGTCAAAAAAACTGTATATATTCGGTGTTTCTACTTCAATGCCTAATTCCTGTAAACGCATGGCTCGATATGTATCGGATAAAAATTTATTATATTTTTTATATGTTTTATCCTCCATATTTTTAATTATGTTGTAAATTTCTTCATATTTTTTATATTTATCAATTTTTTCAATGTCTTCTTTTGTAATCTTTCCTTTTCTTATATCATAAGGAATGTGCTCAGCATCTGCAAGGTCATTAACTTTTATACCTCTTATTTGAAATTCTCCGTTGCCTGTTTTACCATCGGAGAATGTATGTATAACATTCATTTGTGCAGATGTATATCCTGATTTTTTTACTGCCCTTGAAGTATCAGTATTAACTTTATAATTTTCAACATTGTTTTCATCAAATTTTATACCTGAAGAATCATTTGTAAGGTCTTGACTTGTAACTATTGTAAGAGGTGTTGCCGTTTTTTCATAGTATGCATCTATAATTTGATGAAGCTGTTTTGTTGTAAAATAAGAAGATAACTCACTGCCGTAGTTATTTAGTTCCGTAATAACTATTTTCCCGCTTTTTATTGCTTCAACTAATCTGTCTGCAACTTCTTGAGATTGGGTTTCTTTTAATTTTTCTAAAATTTCATTTTTTGCAGTTTCTAAAAAATCTGTTTTATCAATAGACAGCTTTGATTTATCATTGTTCATAAAGGCAGTAAATTCATCATAACTTACATTATATTGAGAAATAATTTGTTCAGCCTGTTCTTTTGTAAGATTTTTCATTTGTATTCTTGTACCGTAGGCATCGCCTATTGCTTCTCTGCATTCATTGATATCTGTTGATTTAAGTGCACCGTCTTTATATTTACGTTCTATTTTTTTTAAAATTGATAGTTCACTTTTCGCTCTACCTGTAATTTTATCTTTAGTTTCTAAATCACCAAATTCTTCTTCTATCTGCGCTGTTGCTTCTTTTATATGTTCATCAAACTCGCGGTAAAGACTCGATGAACGTTCCGCTAATTCAGCTTGTATTTTTTGAGGTATATTCTGTTTCGCATCAGCTTTAGCTCTTATTCCATTATATGCTGAAAATAAATCAGCACTTACTTTCGCAGAAGATATTTCTTTTTTATATGCCGCACTATTATCCTTTTCCGCTTGTTTATTACCGCATTTTTTATTTAAAGAACTATAATTATCCGTCCTAATCGGATAAACACACCAATTAATATTCATAATCTTCCCTAATATTTCCTTTTTCCTTAACTATATAAAGTAAAAATCAAATTAAAAATTGACAAAAATAAATTAAAGGATTAATTAAAGATTGTACAAAAAATATTTCTATGCAGAAAACTAAAAAGCAGAGGTTTGATTTTTAACCTCTGCTTTCCTTATTTAAACCGATTATGGAAATTAATTTACCGTTAATTTTTTCTTTGCATCTCTTTCTTTTGTTAATTTAGGAACATTTATTGTTAAAATACCGTTTTCAAGTTTTGCTTCAGTTTTCTCGGTATCAACTTCTTCAGGGAAATATACGGTTCTTGAAAATTCACCGTACCTGAACTCTGATTTCTTGTAAGAATGCTCTTTTCCTTCTTCACATTGAGCTTCTTCTTTTTTTGCATTTATGCAAATACAATTTTTATCAAGATCTATATCCAAATTTTCTTTGGATATACCCGGCATTTCAGCTTTAACAATAAATTCTTTTCCTTTATCTTCAATTTCAATGGGCATAGAAAACTTATCCATCTGTTCCCAATAAGCTGCTTCAGGAAAATAACTGTCAAAATGTCTGTTTAACAATGAACTTATTTCATCGTTTACTGTTCTGATAAAATTGTCAGGTGTTTTTTTAATTAAGAATCTCATAATTTAACTCCTTTCAAACTAATTACCTCTTACATTTATATTATTTATCTTTTTTATAAATTTTTTGTTTTTTTAACAAAAAAATAACAATTTATAATAATTTAACATAATTTCATAATAAAATAATTACTCAAAAGGAAGATTTTTAGCTTATCCGATTTTTGTGACGGTTAATAACATATTAGGCTAAATATACATTAAAAAGTATATTTTGGTGTATAAAACTTGTAAAACTAATAATTATATCTTTGACAGAGAAATAAATATTCAAATCTCGATACTTCACATCTAATTTGTTAATCTCAACCTTTGGCGGG
>CAJOJP010000074.1:0-4556 GCA_905234915.1 Candidatus Gastranaerophilales bacterium | reverse complement strand
CTCGGATGACGAGTCGGCTTTGCTGTTGTTTCAGCAAGCAAAGTTACGACAACTTCGCAATGCTTTTCTGATTTTTTCTTTTCACCTGAATTTTTAATATTAGTTTTACAAGTTGTATAAAAAAAAATAAAATGATATACTCAAGCTGTATCGGGAATGTGAATATGAAGAAAGAATTGTCTGTAGCTTTTATTTGGCATTTTCATCAACCAAACTACAAAACTCAGCCTGATGGCATAAGACTTATGCCATGGGCAAGGCTGCATGCAATAAAAGATTATCTTGATATGCTTATTATTATTGATAAATTTCCTAATATAAAATTAAATTTCAGTATAGTTCCCTCTCTTATTGATGCAATTGAAGATTACGAAAAAGAAGGACACGATATACACTCAAAACTTACAATTACTCCGGTTGAAGAACTTACTGACGATGATAAATTATATATTTTAAACTATTTTTTTGAAGCTGATTATGAGAATTTAATTTCTAAAAATAAAAGATATAATGAATTATATTTAAAACGTTATCAAAATTCAGAAATAAGCATAAATGATTTTTCACTGCAGGATTATTCGGATATAATGCTTTTATTTAATCTCGTTTGGTTTGACCCGATATGGAAAAATGTATATCCTCTGTTAAACGAGCTTGAAGCAAAAGGGCAGAATTACACGCTTATAGACAGACAAAAAATAATTGAACTTAACAGAATTATAATAAGGCAGATTATTCCTTCTTTCAAAAAATATCAGGAAAAAGGGAGAATTGAAATTATAACAAGTCCTTATAATCATCCGATTATGCCAATTTTGATAAATGTAAAAGATATTAAAACACCTTTATTAAAATATCCGCTGCCGAATTGTAAAATTTCAATGGTTACTGACGTTAAAGAACAGTTAAAACTTGCATTTGAAAAAATAAAAGATACTTTCGGTCAGTATCCGAAAGGTGTTTGGCCAAGTGAACATTTTATAAGCCAGAAAACTTTGGATTTAATTGCAAATATAGGTGCGACTTGGGTTATATCAGATGAAAGCGTTCTTTCAAACTCTTTAAAAAAAGAATTTGAAAGAGATTTCAGAGGCTGTTATCAGGATCCTTATGATGTATGCTCATTGTATTATTACAAAACAAAGCAAAATAAACGGGTTAATATTATATTCCGCGATGCCGTTATACCAAATCTGATAGGATTTGAATATTCTCACCATGACTCCACAATAAGTGCAAATGATTTATTTGACAGAATAAAAACCGTTCACGATAAATTAAAAAATTCCCCCGAACGAAATCATCTTCTGACAATTGCAATGGACGGAGAAAACAGCTGGGACAAATACCAGATGGACGGAGGAATATTTCTTGAAAAGCTTTATTCTCTTTTAAATAATGATAAAAACATTAAAACGGTTCTAATAAGTGATTATATTTCGCAAAACAGAGAAAGTGAAAAATTACTTGAAAAAGTTGAATCCGGCTCCTGGAGTAATCAGGAATTTCAACTATGGATAGCTGAACCGACAAAAAATCTTGCCTGGCAATACCTTGTTCAAACAAGGAATGATTTAAGATGTTCTGTTCGTATGGGCGAACTTACAAAAGAACAGATAAAATCAGCAAAATCGGAAATATATATTGCAGAAGGCTCCGACTGGTTCTGGTGGTACGGAGAACCGAATAATTCCGGTCAAGACCATATTTTTGACTATATGTTCAGAGAACATTTAAAAAACGTTTACACTATAATGAATAAACCGGTTCCCGAATATTTAGAAACTCCTTTAACCGCATTTATCGGTAAACCGTTTAAAAATCCTGCAAGGGAAATTAAACCGCTTATAAACGGACTCATAAGAAATAATAACGAATGGCAGCATGCCGGCTGTATAGATATTCCGGGCGGTCCGATTTTGCAAGAGAATAAATTATTTAACAGAATTTATTTTGGTAATGATAAAGATAATTTATATTTGAGATTTGATATTAATAAATACCTTCTTGAAAGCAAAGAAAGCTTCAAAGAATATTTTTCAATATATATCTATATTAAAGTATATAATTCTTTGAATGAAAATACATCTCCGGTCAGAACAACCAATAAGTCGGATACTATGCTGCCTGTTTTGCTTGACGGATATACACATGAGGTAAAATTCGCATTAACGGAAAGTAAAAAATATCCTCTGCAATTTTCAAAAAGTATAAATAGCGGTTTATGGGAATTGACCTGGGAACATAAAATAAAATATATACATAAAGAAATATTTGAAATATCAATTCCTTTTGATGATTTAGGTTTACAAAAAGGTAAAAGTTTTGATTTCTTTTTCTTGACCGGCTGCAACGGAGTAACCGAGGAAATTTATCCTAAAGATATTCCGTTAACTATGACCCGCCCAATAAGCTAAAAATAATTAAAATCCGTTAATTTGACTAAATTACTTTTCATTTTTAATAAAATTTGATAGAATGATATAAAAATGAAAGGGCATACCTATGAGTAATGTTGTGTTATACACGGAAGATAAAAATCCATTATTAAAGGATTTTTGTGAAAGGGCTGTTGATAGTACCGTAATAGTAAAAAGTATTGATGAAATAAAAGATATGGAAGCTTCGGGAGCTGATGCAGCTGTTTTAGATATGCCTCTCAATAAATTAAAAGATTTATCAATGATTATGAAATTCCCGCTGCCTTCTCTCATTGTATGCGAAGAAGCACCCGAATCAATTACAATAAGAGGTGAAGCTTATGATTTTATAATTTCTCCGATTAGCCAGTATGAATTGAATTTAAGACTAAAAAATCTGTTAAAAATAAAAGAATTAAAATCAAAAATAAGCTCTATTGCTACGACTGATGAATTAACCGGACTTCATAACAGAAAGTATATGTTAGAAAGATTTGAAGCGGAATTATCAAGAGCAAAAAGATATAATACCAATGTATCCTGCATTTTATTTGATATTGATTTCTTTAAAGTAATTAATGATATGTACGGATATGAATGGGGTGATGTTTTGTTAAAAAAGATAGCCGAGATGCTTTCTAATTTAGCGAGAAAAGAAGATGTTGTTACAAGGTATGGTGATGAAGAATTTATGGTACTTCTTCCTGATACAAATGAAGATAATGCATATATTTTTGCCGAAAGATTCAGAAAGGATGTTGAAAAAATGTCTTTTATTCCGGCAGGCGAAGATGAAAGGCATCCTGTTAAAATTTCAGGCGGTATAGCTTCTTTCCCCTATATGAACAATGTTGATGAAAATGTTAATTCCATAGTAAGATATGCCGAACATGCTCTTTATAATGCAAAAAAACGCGGTAAAAATAAGATAGTATTATTCTCGCAGGTTAATTTGGATTTTTAATTATGTCCTCTTTATGCAAGAAAAAACCGGTTTCTTTTTCATTCAATAATACCGAAAGATGCCAGTCACGATGTATTACGTGTAACGGTTGGAAAACATCTTCTTCGATGCAAGAGAGAGAGCTTTCATTAGAAGAATGGAAAAAAATTCTTTTTAATCTGCATAGCTGGATGGGAGATTACGAATTTATTATATCAGGCGGTGAACCCTTTATTCGCGAAGATGTTTTTGATATGGCAGAATATGCCTCACGGCTTGGAGATACCGTAAATGTAGTAACAAATGGTCTTGCACTTCCCGATAAACTTGATAAACTTTTAAACAGTGAATTTCATAATATTACTTTTTCGCTTAATTCCGTTAAAAATACTTCAATTCATAATACTTCTCGCGGCAGAAGTGACGCATTTAAAAAGACTATGGATTCAATTCAAAATCTTAATTATATGAACAGACACTTAACCGGTCATAAGTGGAAAAATATATATATTTCGACAATTGTTATGCCTTCTAATTTAGATGAACTAAAACCGATTGCAGAATTTTGCAGACTTGAAAAAATAGGAGTAAGCTATCAATTAATGGATAATGGTGATGCTTTTTCCACTGCCGTTGATGAGAATAATCAAATTTATGAAAAAAATATTAAAACTAAAGCATTAGAAGCCATAGAAGATATGATAGATTTAAAAAAACAGGGATATCCGATTTGTAATTCTTTTAATCAGCTTGATGCATTTAAAATGCTGATAAATACTCCAAAAAAAATAATGGATATTCAATGTATGGTCGGAGAAAATAATTTTGCAATTGATCCTTACGGAAATTGCAGGATATGTTTTTGTATGGAACCAATCGGAAATCTTAAAGAAAGCCAACCGGAAGATTTATGGTTTAGTGATAAAGCAGATGAAATAAGAGAAAAAATTTTAACCTGCACTAAAAACTGTCGCCTTTTAAACTGCAATTTCAAGTAATTTTCTTTTGATTAAAAAAGTTTGTTTTTTCTGAATAAACTGTAAATAATTATGGTGATTATATACAATTATACACTAGAAAATATATTTTGGTGTATAAATTTTATAAATAATGCTTTAGCGGCATGTCAGGGGATATAAAACGAAGCCAGCTGCTATGTATATAAAAACATCTAAACTCAGCCAAAACGCGTG
>CAJOJP010000073.1:7493-29711 GCA_905234915.1 Candidatus Gastranaerophilales bacterium | reverse complement strand
GTTATTGTAAACAACTTTATTTTTTTGCATCCTTTTTATTCTTTGTATTCATTTTTACACAAAAAAATACATAAGTCCAGTTATTTAAGGAATGTTATACTACAAACCACAAATACAGTAAAATTGTTGATTTTCAATTAAATTTTGTAAATAAAACCAATTAAAAACTATTGACATTTAATAAAATATAATAAATAATGAAAATGGATAACCTGGAGATTTCTTCCTACGAATTTCTTTTCGTATAGTGCTCCGGGTTTTTGGTTTTTTCTATGATTTGGTTATATACATTTAAAAATGTTGTTGTATCTTTTAATATTGACCTATCATTACAAGGCAGATACGAAAGTATTTTCTATATTAAAAGATTGAGATTGACTTCCAGGTTGAAAGTCAATCTCTTTTTTATCGTATTGAAAATCAATCATTATAGTTTCTTAAATCCTCTTTTTATTGCTTCAAGTAATTGTGATGCAGGAACAGAACCTGTTTTTCCGTCCGGTGATTGTACTTTTACTCTCGGAGTATCATTCTTTTTATCGCTTTTACCGTTTGAAGTATTTTTGCTTTTTGGTTTTTCAGAATAAACAACATTTGTCGTACTTTGTTGTATGGGTTTAGCACCGTAGGTAACGTGTGTTTGGTTTTGTTGTACGGTTTTTTCACCGTATTCCACTTTAATGACATTTTTACCCTCATTTTTTGAACGATAATAATTTGCACTTTTATCGTTTTTGTTTTGTTGTGCATTTCTTCCGGCTTTTGATACCGCTTCTAATCCTGTAATATTTATCATTTCATCAGGGTTATAATCGGGTGAAGATAAGTTTTGATTATATTCCTCGATAGTTATAAGACCGTTTTCCAATCTCATACGGTCATAATCTTTTCTTGTCATAAATCCTTTTTGATATTTATTAGCTGCAAGAATTTTTTGCATATCATCTGATGTTATAATTCCGTCAGTATGAGCATCCACACCTTGATTTTTAAGTATTTGCTGAAATAAATCGCTATTCATTCTGTTATTTGCGAATTTATTTGCCATACCAAGACCATACAAAGGATTACCCGTTAATGTGGCAGACAAACCACCTGCAACAGCACCCGAAGTCGCCGCCCCTGCTCCGGCACTTGCCGCACCGCTTCCGATTGCAGAAGCGATTTTTGAACCTACCATATTAATTAAATTTTTTGATGTCGGTAATATTTTTTGTACTGCATTGGCTCCTGTTTTTATAGCATTACCCGTGTTTTGCATGCCTGTACCTATGCCGGATGATAGATTATTGCTTAAAAAACTTCCCGTATTTGAAAGACCTTGACCGAAATTACCAACTTTTGAAGCAATCCCGTTAAGTCTGTTAATAGGATTTGAGGAAGTTTGAATATGTTGTTTGTGAATTAGAATTAGAATTTGAACTTGAACCACCGCCCATTTTTTCTCCTTCTTTGTCGATTAATGTATTATTCAACGGTGACGGCAATTATATATGCAAAATTTCTTGCCTTATTTCATAGTCGTCACCTGCTTATTGTTTAGGTTTTAACCTTTCATATTTATATAAATTTTCGCCAATTTTTGTAAAACCGCATTTTAATATTCCGTACTCTCATATTTGTAAAATTTTATTTTAAAAAATTAATAAATTGGGTGTACAAAGTGCGCACAATATGTTATACTATAAGTGTGAATTGCAAATACCTTATAAAGAAAGTCGGCAAATATACATTTAAGTTTAAATTAGACTTAAACCCGGTAAATAACCAATACGAACCACATATATGGCATAGGCACTTGATAAAACCTGATGATGCTATTCGTGCTTTTTTTACTATTACAGAAGAAGAATGGAATGAACATTACCAAAGATATAAAGCATATTCAGCCGATTATGATATAACCATTTATTATATGAAACTAAAAGAAAAAGATACTTATGTATTTATAATAACTGCTTTTTCAGATTGGAGATAACTATGAAAGAAAAATTCACTAAAGAACAAATTGAAGAAATGCTCAAAAATTCAACAGAAGAAATTGTTGAAGATAGTACCGATGTGGTCGATGAATTTGGAAGTGTTTATAACATTGATGAAGTTATCATCCAAGCAGAAACAGATGTAAAGAAAAAATATCCGAAAGTTAATTTTAGGTGGTCTGAATTTGAAATAGCAAGAGCAAAGAAAATTGCAAAAGAATTGGGTATGCCTTATCAGACATATATTAAGTCATTATTAAAACAAGGTATGGATAATGATGAAAGAAGATTGAAACAAATGTAATTATATTTGTTTAACCTTAATTTTACTGAACTCAATATTTTTTATACAAAATGCTTCACCCTTTGTGTAGCAATAAAGTTGAATTTCAAGAGTTTTGAAAGTTGCTGACGGTAATTTATATATTGAATTTAATTCTTTTAAAGGGAAATATGTTTCATCCCAATGCCCGTTATCATAATACAAAGCATCTTTCATTGTCTTTACTTCGATTTTCTTGACCTTTGGTGCTTTGAACATATCGTAATTTTTTATATATCTTATCCAAAAATCACCGGAATAAGTCATATCCGTTGTTATGCGTGGCGGAAAATATAATATTTTTAAAGTGTTATCAACACACAAATTCAACGGAGTACATTTATAAAAACTTCTGACGAATGTTCCGTTAAAAGTATCTGATTTATATTCCTCATACAGTTTACCCGATTCACCGCCCGAATAAAGAGTATTGTTGATAATATTGAAACAAGTAACATCAGGACATTTTCTTTTTACCCATTCTTTATGAATATAATCAAAAATCATTATTGTTGTTACATCAGGTTCTGCCGTAGGAATTAAAAACCAAATTTCATTCCTATCCGATAAAACAATGGATAATACTCTTATTTCATTTATTCTTGATGATTCAATCTCGCATAGTTCCTGTTGAATATCAAGAGCAATATTATCACCTAATGTTTTATCACCGTTTACGACTTGATTAAAAGAAAACACTTTTTTATTAGGTTGACAATTTGTTGTAGTTTTAGATAGTTTATAAGTGTCTGTATTTGTATCAAAATATTGCCAAACTGCCTAAATACGGAGTTATAGCCGTTATATTTTTTATGTATTCGATAAAACCGGATGAAGTTGAAACTTCAATATCTGATGTGGAAAAATCATAAATATTTTCTTGAACACTATACCAAAGAATATTACCGTCAAATACCCATAAACGACTGTCATAATTAACAAGACCAAGACCTTTAACGGTTCTGTTTTCACTGTCTTTTAAGTTGTTCATTGAAACGACTTCGTGTTCAACAGAACCTGCTTCAATACTATACATCTCTTTACCCGTTGAAAAAACAAATAAATCAGACCACCCCTGTGCGAAGTCAAGACCGCAAGAATTTCCCGTTAATTGTAAATTGTCTATTTTCCTGTAAACCCTTTGTGTGGTTATATCATAGATATAAAATCTTCCTTTTGTTGCATTTTCCGTATGAACAAAAAAGAATGTGTAATTTCTTTGGATGCTCTCAAAAATGTTTATAATCTTTTCATCACTCGGAATTGCATTACATACGGCTATATGACCTTTTGTTGTTCTTATTCCTACACCGCTATTAATTCCGGTATTAAATAATTCAACATTCTGCATATCGGATGCCGATATAAATTCATTTGAAAATGTTGCGTTTATTCTGCGAATACCGCCGAATTTATTACACATTAAAGATGCTATTTTTGTTGTCATAATACCCTTGACTTTTTGTAGTGAAAACACTACAATATAATTATGAAGCAAGTAAAATTTTATCAACTTGAGAACGGAAAAGAACCCGTAAAGGATTGGCTTTTAGCTCTTGATTCAAGTACGAGTAAAAATTGTTAAAAGATTAGAACGAATTTATGATGATAATTTTGGTGATTATAAGCAAATTGCACCAAGTTTATATGAGTTACGTTTCTTTTTTGGAAAAGGATATAGAATTTATTACACAATAAAAAATGATGTAGTAGTAATATTACTTTATGCAGGTGATAAATCAGACCAACAAAAAGATATAGCAATAGCGAAAAGTTATTTAGAAAACATAAAAGGATAACCAAAATGACTGAACTGAATGATTTTATTATAGAACAATTAAAAGATGTAGAGTTTCAAAAAGAATATATGAATGAAAGTCTTGCCCAATACATTAATGACGGTGATTTTAATGCGTTTTTTCGCTCATTGGAATTAGTCATTAAATCAAGAGATAGTATATCGGGTTTTTGCGAAAAAGCAGGAATAGATAGAGCTATGTTATATCAAGTATTCAACGGAGAAAGAGTACCGAGAGTTGATACATTGGCTAAAATTTTAAAAACATTAGGTTTTAATTTAAAAGTTGCATAATCACCAATAAACCCGTTGTTCTTTTTTTAGACCGGAAGTATAACTGATTAATATTTTGTATGCTCTGTCGTATTGTTCTTTATATCCCGAATAGTTTTCATCACTTTCGGATGCAATAGCATAAAGCATTGATTATGTTATTAAAGCATTTTTAAAAATATTTTCGTATTTTTCGGGTATATCAATAGTATCGGTATCGTTTTTAAGCGAATAAACACTATCACCAAAATCGTTTTCACCTATTGCAAGTGTCAGATACTCAATAACAACCGTATATGTATCATCAGGAGCAGGATATAAAAATAAATTATCATCTTTAATATAAAATCCTGTCGGAGTTCCTTCTTTATCTTCAAGTGTTTCATAATCATCCAAATATTCAAGATAATTTTTACCTATTCTTACTGAATAAACTTGACTATTTGAAACGGTCTTTTTAATGATGTTTCCGTTAGGAGTTGAATATTGTGCATTACCCTTCGATGTAGTAATATTCAAAGTTTTAATTCTGAAAGGGAAAGGAAAAGAACACCATATTTCAGAAAGTGCCTTATTGATATCCTGTTTGCTTCTTCATCAGGCAGAGAAAATATATTACCTGTGGGAATAAATTTAATATCAATCATTTTTGCTCCTTTAAAAAACGGGATGAATAGCGTTTTTCCGTAGTGTGCCGTGTTTGCGTAAGCAAACCCAACACGATTAAGTGAGGACAATGGTTTACGACAGCGATAGCGAAGTAAACCACTTGTCCGAGAGATAGGAAAAACAAGACTTCGCCCCGATTAAACTAATCCTACTTTTTTACCTATTGCATAAATTGTTCCTGCAAAGTTAGAACCGAAATCAATATTTATACCGCCGTTTGAACTAACAAACCTTGCGGCATCCTGTATTTGAATAACAGTTGTTGCCGATTTCGTAACTGTCAAAGTAGCGATAAATAGCGGTAGATTTTATAAAGGTATGCAAAAACCTGAACATTCAGGTCGCAAAAAAGGCACTCCAAACAAGCGTACAAAGGAACTTATTGAATTATTTGGTGACTATAATCCTGCGGAATCACTTTTAGAAATACTAAAAAGCGATAAAGTACCTATTGACCTAAAAATTAAAATAAACCTCGATTTAATGGGTTATCTCTACCCAAAACGCAAATCAGTTGAATCTAAAGAACAAGTTTTATTGTTCACAAATTCAGAAGCCGTAAACGAAATTACAGGCTATCTTGATATATAAAACATTTTAGTTTCCTTTTTTAATAAAAACCTTATAATTTTTTCCCTTATAAAATCGTATAAATTATAAGGGATTTTTATTTTAAATTTTTGATAATTGTTTAAATTTCTTGTATATATTTTATTTTTACTGCAACAAAACTGCAACAATTTTTATGCTGCAACAAAATCTAAATTATACACAAACCGTCAAAACACCTATTATAATTGGACATCAAAAAATGGGCCCGGTAGGATTCGAACCTACGACCAAGGGATTATGAGTCCCCTGCGCTACCGCTGCGCCACAAGCCCATAAATTCTATTAAATAATACTATAAAAGTCCTTAACCGCATCTCTGAAAAACTAATTTCGCATCTTATTCTTTTCCGAGTACTAAAAATCTAAGAACTCTTTATACCCTATCATAGAATTTTTATGTTGTCAATAATAATAGATTATTCATATCTTAATGCATCGATAGGATTCAGCAAAGAAGCCTTATAGGCAGGATAATAGCCGAATGCTATACCTACAAGTCCCGAAAAACCAAGTGAAAGAACTATTGAAAATAATGAAATTGAAACACTCATTCCATCAGAAAAAAACTCTACTGATTTTGCTCCTATTATTCCTGTTAAAATTCCAATTAGTCCGCCAATTATAGATAACATAAACGATTCTATTAAAAATTGCAGACGAATATCCGAAGCTCTTGCGCCTATTGCCATTCTTATTCCTATTTCTTTGGTTCTTTCAGTAACCGATACCAGCATTATGTTCATAATTCCTATGCCACCTACAAGTAAAGAAACTGAAGCTATTGATGCCAACAAAAGTGCAAAAGTTTTAACCGTAGATTTCATTTTTTCTTGAAATTCAGCAGTATTTCTTATCTCAAAATCAGCAGATTGATTTTTGCCTATATTATGACGTTGTAATAAAAGTTCTCTTATTTCTTTTTCTACGTTTTGTAATGTATCAACATCTTTCCCTTTTACAACAATCATTTTAACAGTACCCGGAAAAGAAACTCCGAACAATTTTTTTTGAGCAGTAGTAATAGGTATAAAAATTAAATCATCTTCATCAAAAGGACCGGAGGAGCCTTTTGTTTTAAGTACACCCAGTACTTTAAAAGGAACATTTCCGACTCTTACAATTTTATTAACCGGAGATACATCACCAAAAAGTTCTGTTGCAACGGTTGAGCCAATAATTGCAACTTTAGCACCGTTTTTAATATCATCTGTTGAAAAACTATGTCCTTCGTCAATTTCATAATTTTTAATATATAAATATTCGCCGGTTGTACCATATACAGTTGACTGCCAATTTTGATTGCCATACATAATCTGCTTTGCTTCACTTGAAACAGGAGCAACAGCATCAATATTTTCTATATTTTTTCTGATAGCAGCAGTATCTTTTAGAGTTAAAGACGGTTTTGAACCTATCCCCATACTTACACCGCCTGATTTTACCGAAGCACTTCGGATTGTCAGCATATTAGAACCCATAGATTCCATATTTGCTTGAACTTTTTGACTTGCTCCCGTACCTATAGCAAGCATAATGATAACAGCACTTACACCTATTATTATTCCCAAACTCGTTAAAGCTGAACGCATTTTATTAACTTTTAGAGAGTTTACTGCTATTTTTATTGTTGATTTACAATCAATCATGTCTGCCTCGTTCTTATTTTCATCCAATCTGCTTTTGACTGATCAGAAACAATTTTTCCATCCTTAAATCTGATTATTCGCTTGCAATATTCAGCTATATCCGGTTCATGAGTAACAAGTACTATAGTTTTTCCTGTTTCATTATTTAGATTTACAAAAAATTCCATAACTTCAATACTTGTTTTTGTATCAAGATTTCCTGTAGGCTCATCTGCAAGTATTAACGGAGCATCATTAACAATAGCTCTTGCAATTGCGACCCTTTGCTGCTGACCGCCTGACATTTGGTTTGGCATGTGTTCTTCTCTATTTTCTAATCCTACAATTTTTAATGCTTCTCTTGCTCTTTTATGCCTTTCTTCTTCCGGAATTCCTTTATATATCATAGGCAGTTCAACGTTTTCCAATGCACTTGTTCTTGGTATAAGATTAAATCCCTGAAAAACAAATCCGAGTTTAACATTTCTTATATCAGAAAGTTCATCTCTTGAAAGTGCTAAAACATCAACTCCGTCAAGATAATAACTGCCGGAATTTGGTTTATCAAGAGTACCTAACATATTCATGCAGGTAGATTTCCCGCTTCCTGATGCTCCCATAATTGCTACAAACTCACCTTTTTCTATACTTAAAGAAACATCATCAAGAGCATTAAAAACTTCTTCACCTGTTTTATAAGTTTTTACAGCGTGTTCTACTTTTATTAAGTTCATTTAACAGATAACCTTTTATTGCAGCCAATATTATAACATATTTTAATAAATTAAACGAAAATAAAAATTCAGAGTTCACTATATTGTTTTTAAAAAATAAACTTGAATAAATTAATAGTTTTATGTTATTATGGAGAAAACTATGGAGTAGTGGCCGAGTAGGTTTAAGGCGGCACCCTGCTAAGGTGTTGTGTGGAGTAATCTGCACCGTGAGTTCGAATCTCACCTGCTCCGTTTTTTATAAGGGTTTCAGGGTTTTACTGAAATCTTTTTTATTAGAAAAAATTAGCAAAAGTTCAAAAAAAGTTCCATTTTTAAAAAATTAACTTTTATTTCTTATCTCAATACCATACCCTAAAACATCAGCTATTTTTAGCATATCAATATAACGCAGTGAACCTCGCTTTAGCTTGTTTGATAAATTGGCTTTACTCTCTTTTGTATAGTATTTTTTATTAAGTTCTTCGGCTAACTTCTCCATTGTATAGCCTTGTTCAACTATCATAGCTTTTACTTTTCTTCTTATTTCTTCAGTCAGTCTTTCGTCAATTTCTTTCTCTTTTTTACTTCTTTCTTCTTCTGTCATAATATTACTCCTTTAATCATATAATACACTATTTAGTTTATTTAATCAATTTTAATATAAACAAATGTAACTATTTTATTAATTAAAATATTGATTAAGTTTATATTTTAGTGTACAATATTTATGTAATTAAAAACAATAAAGGAGAACAAAAAATGGAAACACTTATTAAAACAGAATATTTAGAAAACGAAATTAAAGACATCAGAACATTAGAAGCTAAAATTATTGAACTTGAAGAGATGAGAAAAGAAAAAGAAGCTCGTATTAAAAAAGTTCTTGATGAAGCTAATGTTGAAGAAATGCAAATAGGTGCTTTTACAGTTAGATTTACTAATGTTGTTCGCAATAATTTTAATACTTCTGATTTTAAGAAAAAATATTTAGAACTTTATAACGCTTTTATTAAACAAACTAATTATAGAAAATTCTCAATCGCATAGTTATTTTAATGTTTTAATTTAGCCTGTTTATAATAGCAGGCATTTTTATTTACAAATCGTACTTTTCTTTTAATCCTGTAACGATAGCAGAAAACGTAGGATTATTTTTAAATCGTTCAATAGCTATTTCAGCAAATCTTTTTCCGCTTATCTGTTCTGTTTGCGGTTCATCTTCCGTTTGTTCTTCATTTAAAGAAGATTGATTTTGAAAAGAGGTATTTTCAAAATCTTTTAATATATTTTTATCATAAAAACTTTCTGTTATATATCTCATTTACTGTTGCTGTGTTCATTTTAACTCCTTAAACTGTCTGAAATCCGCTTGCATAAAGTAAAAACGTTATTTTATATAATATATTTTATATATCTATAAGATATAAGTCAACCCTTTTTTCTTTATATATCAATAAAGGTAAAATGTTTGTTTTTGGTTTATGTAAGAAAGAATAAATTTTTTAAATTAAAAAAAAGCAAAAGGAACATCAATAGAAAAAAGCATTCAAAGTCAAATGCAAGCGGAACTTTCAGGTGCGGGAATGTATTTTTCTTTAGCTCGTTTAGCAAAAGAGCATAAACTTAACGATGTTGCTGAAAAATTTATCGAACTTGCTAATGAACATGCACAAATGACAAGTTTTTATGCTGAATTTTGCGGAAGATATCCATTGGAAGAACATAAATTTTGGCAAAATTAGCTGATGTTTAAGAGGTGATTATGCAAAAAATAAATGTAATAGAATATTTACCTAAAATTATGACAGAACTTGAAAAAGGTGTTTTGATAAACACTAAAAACGGTGATAAATTAAACACCATGACTATTGCTTGGGGGCAAATAGGTATTGAGTGGAATAAGTTTGTGCTAAAATTTATATCGCTGAAAAAGAAGCAGATGATATGGGTCTAACAGGTGAAAATATCGTAAGAGTTAAATTTACCGATGGACCTTATAAAAATTTCCCTGAAAGTCAAAGAATAACTGATTCTTTGGTTATGATTAAAGCCGTCGGACACACAAAGGGCAACTCAATTTCTATTTTAGAAGATAAAGATAATGACTGTTATTATATGTTTCAAGGTGATGTAACCTACTGCGATGCAGCACTTTTGGCAGACTAACTCTCGATTGTATTTGAAGATAAGGATAAAGCAAGAGAAACACTTTCAAGAGTGCGTGAATTTATAAAAAACAACAAAACAATTTATTGTTCAACCCATTGTCCTGAAGGGTACTTGAATGTTGAACAGCATAAAATTATGAAACTATAATTATTCTTAATTACAAAGATAAAAGATGGAAGTTTTGAAATTCTTCCCTGAAAACCTAAAAGGTTTGAGAATTCTCTCAAACTTCCGGGGGTAGTATTCTTAATCTCTCTGATAATCTACAATTACTTATTAAACTTCTCCGCATCAAGGTATCTGATTACTCTTGCTGGATTTCCGACAACAACTGCGTTATCTGGAACATCTTTGGTAACAACGGCACCTGCACCGACTACGGCATTTTCACCTATCGTTACTCCGGGTAGTATTGTTACATTAACTCCAATCCATACATTACGCTTTATGTGAACAGGTTTGCAGGAATCGTGGTTGTTTGTTGCGATAGTACAATTCAAAGATATCATTGTATTATCTTCAATAGTTAAACCGCCTGCCGACATGCATTGAAACCCGTTTAAAATAGTAACATTCTTTCCGATTTTAACTTTATCAGCCAAAATCGTAAAAATCGGCGGATGAATAACAGTATTTTCACCCAATGTATGACTAAAAAGTTCTTGAACGAGTTCCTGACATTCAGGTGTTGTCGGATTTGTTTGATTTATTCTGAAGCATAAATCTGCACTCCTTCTTGCTTCTTCTATTCTTTCAGGTTCTTGATTTCTTACATCAATTCTTATTTCTTCCATAATTATATTTACCCCCTTAATCCTCCGGTTTCCATGAGCCCAGCATTTGTTCCTGCTGCTCTAATGTCATATTAAAAAATCTTTTCCCGCTATCAAGTTTACTTTCTTTTCTGCTTGTGGTCTGTCGTTTTGTGCTATGTGCCCAAATAAAGCAAAATCATCATTGTGTACTCCGCCTGAACCCTCATGGGTACAGAACTTATAGACTATCTTATAAAATTGGTAAATACAATTTCTTCCTGTTTAGGAAGTTCGATTCCTGCTTTCTCTCCTGCTTCTTTCAGTTTCAAAAACCAAGCCATATTTCTTGCAAGTATTCGCATATTTTGCATACCTTCTAAATCCTGTTTAACCTCATCAGGTGAAGTTCCATGAACCATATTCCAATATCTGCCTGAAATCATCGGCATTTCTGTAATTGAAAAATATTTGTTTAATTGATCTAATGTGGCAGTTGTTCCGGCACGTCTTGCACTTGCAATAGCGGCTCCCGGTTTATGTTCAAAAACTTTTTTCCCGCCTGTAAAATTAACAAAGAAAGCTCTGTCTAAAAATGCAGTTATACCGCCACAAGCACTGCCGTAATGAACAGGAGAGCCGAATACAAAACCGTCAAAATCTTTTGCGTATTCTACAAAGTTATTTACATCATCGTCATTTATTACACATCTGCCAATTTTTGCACAAGCAAAACAACCCCTGCAGGGAGTAATTGATTTAACTCCGATTTGGTAAATTTCAGAATCAATGCCTTCATCTTTTAAAGTTTTTGCAATTTCTTCTAATGCTGTATTAGTGCAGCCGTTTTTATGCGGTGAACCATTAAATAATAATACTTTCATTTATTTATCCTTTTAATTTTTGTATTATAAGGCTCCTGTGGGTATTTCGGTTCTGTTCGGCTTTACAGATATGCCGAACAGCCTCAATTATCCTACGTCGCCATCGTAGTGCTTTGCACCGGCTTATGCATTCTAAAATAAACCTGATTTAATGTGTGGTACATAAGGTGCTTCAAGCCTTTTGATAATATCATCACTCAATTTTATATCAAGTGCAGAAACCGCTTCTTCAACGTGTTTAACATCCGTACAACCAACAATAGGTGATGTTACATAAGGTTTTGATAACATCCAAGCCAAAGACACTTGTGCCATTGAATAGCCCAATTCTTTTGAGATTTTTTCTAAGTTATCCACAACAATTTTGTCCTGAGCTTCTGTAGTACCCCATACAGCAGGCGATACTTCATCTATTGAGTTTCTTGCGGTTTTTGTTCCCCATGGATGTGCACATCTTCCGCCTGCCAAAGGACTCCAAGGAACTACTGCAACTTTTCTGTCCTGACACAATGGCATCATTTCTCTTTCCCCGGTTTTCCAAAACTCATACAACCTAAACAAATTTTTGAAACATCAATGCCCGTATTGCCTAATTTTACATATTGCATAATTTATCTCCTTTTATTTTATTATGATAAACTATGTTTGACAATTTTTCAAATTAAAATATTTAATTATTGATTAAAAATTTCGATTAAGATACAATGAATTTATGAACACCAAACAAATAGATTACATATTAGAACTTGCTCAAACACAGAATTTCAACAGAGCTGCAGAAAACTTATATATTTCACAATCTACTTTAACTTATCAGATTAAAGAAGTTGAAAAAGAACTCAATTTTTTGCTTTTTGAAAGGTCAGGAAAAGGTGCAATCTTAACTCCTGCGGGTAAGCAATTTGTTACCACACTAAAAACGGTAAAAAACGAATTACGAATTGGGATTGAACAAGCACAAAATTTCAGTAAAAAATATTCAGATAATATTACAATCGGCTTGCCGACTCGCTCCTGTATTTATTACCTGCCACAGGCGATAAAGGAGTTTGAGAATAAATATCCCGATATTTCAATTACGCCGATATTTAACGGATTTTATAAACCCGAAGAATTTTTAAAAGGGAATCAGGATGTGTTTTTTACCTTTGATAATGAGATGAAACACGTTCCTGATACAAAACTAATTCATCTTTATACAAGCAGGATTTATTTGATAACCCCAAAAGATGATGAACTTGCTAAACTAAAAACAGCCAAAATATCTGATTTAAAAGGAAGAACTCTAATGGTAGGCGGAGGTTCCCCGCCACAATTAAGAGCATTGCAGCAAAGAATAATAAATACAATTGATATAGACTATTTTAATTCTGAAACCCACGAAACAACAATGACAAATATTCTGGCGGATAAAGGCATTTGTTTAACCCCCGGATTTTTTCAAGATTACACAGGGGAATTCGCATGGATTCCCTTTGATTGCGAAGAAAAATTTGAATGTTATTTATGTATTCATACAAACGATAAAAGGGAAAGCTTGAAAGAATTTATACGGATTCTGAAAGAGATTTATCAAACAAAAAATTTTTAAATTACAAACTTGTGCTTATAGTAATTATTAATAAATTATTTCTATTTAATATTTTTATTAGACACTTGGGTAATATAATTATTTTTCAAATTTTTAATAACCGGAGCAAGATTGTAACATTCCTCCATTTCGGCTGATTGCCGATAAAGCGGATTGTCGGCAGAGGGCTGAAGCATCAGCATACCCGTTTAGTGCCGCCAAACCAGAAAATCATTTCGGAATATCAAACCGGTACATTGAAAGAATGTAAACATACAAACAAATAAAACTAACAAAATGCTAATAATTTTGATAGTATAATAATAAAACTATGGGTATAAAAGACGCAAAAATACTTATTGTTGAAGACGAGCCGCAGATTAATCGATTGATTGAACTTGTATTGCAATCAGATGGATTTTACAATATTAAAAAATCTTTTGATGGAGCTAAAGCTCTTGAAATAATTAAAACCAATAAACCTGATTTAATTTTACTTGATATAATGTTACCTTCAATCGATGGATTTGCTTTGTGTAAACTAATTAAAGAAGACGAATATTTAAAGTCTATTCAAGTTATTATGCTGACAGCAAAAAAGATGGAAAAAGATATTTTAGAAGGCTTTGAATCAGGTGCTGTTGATTACATTTCAAAACCGTTCAGCAATAAAATACTTTTAGCCAGAGTTAAAGCTCATTTAAACAACATTAATTTTTCATCTTCGGTCTATCAAAATATTAAAATTGATGATATTAAAAAAACTGTAACTATTGATAACAAAGAACTTGAACTAACCCGATTTGAATATCGAATTTTAAAGATATTGATTGCAAATGTTGGAGTAGTATTTTCCCGCTCGCAATTACTGTCATATTTAAGGGGAGACGACGGGTTTAATGTATCAGAAAGAGCTATGGATGTTCAAATATTAAACCTTAGAAGAAAACTCGGCAATATCGGAAGCAATATTGAAACGATACGAGGTGTCGGATATAAATTGAAGGAGCTGAGATAAAGTATGAAAAAGCGTGATTTATTTTGGCTGAATAGAATTTTATTAATACTTTTTACCGGTTTAATTTTTATCGGTATTTCAATATTTAATATTGTTCAATTTAATAATACATACATCCAAGAAGAAAAAAACGAGCTTGAAATATATGGTAAACAAGTTGAATATACTGTTTCATCATTGCTAAGAAATAATAACATTAATGAATTGAAAAATTATGCTTATATTTTCAAAAACAATAAAGAGTTTTCATTCAGGCTATTTGACAAAAATAAAAACCTCATAGTTACAACTTCTGATAATAAAAAAAGTATTAAAAAAAATGATATAAGAATTGGTAAGAAAAAATTTGATATATGGGATTTGTATATAGAATCCTTTAGCAATAAGAGTTTAGAAAAAGTAAACGAAATTAAAATTAATAATCAAAATTATTATTTAGAAGTTTCAATTTCACAAGAATTTGTTATAACTTCAATTATTAAAGCTCAAGAAAAAATTATAATTCTGTTTATTTTTGGAATTTTATGCTTGATTTTAGCTTTAATTCATATTTTTTATTCAATAAGAAGTTCTTTTAATACTTTAGAAGATAGTGTAGTAAAAATCGCAAGGGGTGAATTTGACACAGTAATTAAACAACCCAAAAATAGTTTATTAAATGAATTATCCCTTGCAATTATAAGAATGACAAATAAACTTAAAAATCAAATTGAAAGATTAACTCAGCTTGAAAAATATCGTTCTGATTTTGTAACAAATATATCACACGAAATTAAAACTCCGATTACTGCAATAAATTCAGCAGTTGAGCTTATTGAAGAAAACAGCAAAACAAACGAATTGCAAAAAGAATGTTTTGATATTATTAAAACTCAAACTACAACAATAAATAATTTAGTTGGCGATATGCTTGCATTATCTGAAATTGACCTTGAAAAAACTAATGAACACAAGAATTTTAAAGTTTTTAATCTGAATAATGCGATTAAAGAGGCAATAGATAATGTCACAGTTGGTTTTGATATTAAATTTAATTCAAATAAAGATGTTGAAATTTTGGGTGTCGAAAATCTTGTTATAACGGCAATTTCTAATCTTTTAAGTAACGCAATAAGATATTCTGAGTGTAATAACATTGAAATTAATTTAATTCAAGATAAAAATATTATTTTAGAAGTTAAAGATTATGGAGTTGGAATTCCTGAAGAACATTTACCAAGATTATTTGAAAGATTTTATCGAGTTGATAAAACAAGAAGCCGGAAAAACGGAGGCACAGGTTTGGGGCTTGCAATAGTAAAACATATTGTTGAACTTCATAACTGGAAAATTGAGGTTGAAAGTGAAGTTAATCAATATACCAGTTTTAAAATAATTATACAAACATACTAACAATTTGCTAACATTATTTTTTTAAAATGTGTTCATAGGTATATGGTTATGAAGCATTACAAATATAAAATATTGGCAGCAATATGTACAATTTGTATTTTGGGTGGAAATTTTGCATCAGCTATCAATTCCCCCGATACTTATGCCATACAAGATGAAATAATAGCTGATTCTAAAGAGAATAATGCACAAACAGATTTTTATATCGATATTAAAATTGAAAAAGAATTAAAAGCAGCAATTCAGAATGTTTACGGCAAAGATAGTGACGATGAAATTTATAATAATCTGATTCAACATGCAAAAACAGCAATAAAAAATCGTCCCAAAAAACTAATTGAACGAGATTTAAAAAGAGAATCAAATTGGTTTCAGAATGAAATAATTTATATGTTCTATGTAGATCAATTCGGTGTAATCAGAAAAAATAAAAACAATACATTTGAAGATACTGCTCTAATGCTTGATTATCTTAAAGAACTTGGCGTAACAACTCTTTATCTTCTTCCTTTTATTGATAGTCCTATGGAAGATTCAGGGTTTGATGTTAAAAATCCGCAAGATGTAAGACAAGAACTTGGCGGGATGAAACAATTTGAAAACTTTATAAAATCCGCCAAAGATAAAGGTTTTAAAATTAAATCTGATTTGGTTTTAAACCATTTATCCGATAAACATGAATGGTTTAAGGAGCTTCAAAAGGGCAATTTAAAATATTTAGATTATTTCATTTGGTCTGATAAAGAACCTCGTTATAAAAAATATAGTGACGAAAATTTGGGTACAGTTGTTGAATATGCAGAAGATGACGGCACTATATCAAAAAGAAGATTAATTTTTCCTGAAAATACGGAAAATAATTGGAGAGAGGTTGAAATAGAAGGCAAAAAATACTATGTATATCATACTTTTTATCCTTTTCAACTTGATATAAACTGGGAAAATCCTGAAGTTTTATACTATATGTTAAATACTATCAGCACTTGGGCAAACTTAGGAGTTGATATTTTCAGAATGGATGCTATTCCATATCTATCAAAAGAAAAAGGAACTAATGCCGAAAATCAACCAAAAACACACAGCATTGTAAATATTTTAAGTAATTATCTTCAGTTAACTTCTCCGTCTTCTGTCATTCAAGTTGAAGCCTGCCAAGAGCCAAAAGATATTGTTCCTTATTTTGGAAAAAACAGAAGCGTTAATTTAAAAATAGGTGAAACAACCAAAGAACTTTCAAGAACATCAGAAGCTCAAATTGCATATAATTTTCCATACATGAATGCCATTTGGGCAACATTAATTGCTGAAGATAAAAAATATTTTACGGATATTTATAAAAAGATGCCGATTATCCCTAAAAACACAATGTGGGGAGTATTTTTAAGGGTACACGACGAACTTACTTTAGAAATGGTAAGTCCTGAAGTCAGAGAACTTATTTTTCAAGATTTAAAACCAAAAGGCGCCGAATTTAGAAAAGGTTTTGGGGTATCAGGGAGATTGGCAAATTTCTTAGACAAAAATCCAAACAGAATAGAAATGGCTTTTTCAATATTATTTTCAATCCCCGGCATCCCGATAATATATTACGGAGATGAAATAGGTATTGAAAACGACTATGATAACGCAAAAAAGCAGGCTCAAAAAAGAGCAAAAGATAAATCCACATTTTCTAAGCTGTTATCAGCCTTTGATTCTCGTGATATAAACAGGGGATCTGTTCCGCAAAAATTATTCTACGGTTCTCAATATGGTTGGTATGAATTTAATTCAAAAGTTTATAATAAAGTTAAACACCTGATAAGTCTAAGAAAATCGTTGCCCGTTATGTCGGATGGCAGATTTGAAATATTAAAAACAACAACAAAAGAAAATTTTAGCTATATAAGAAAAAATAAAACACAAGAAATTCTTGTTGTAAATAATTTATCGAAAGATAAAATTATTGCTGAAATTACACTTCCCGCTACCACAATTCTAAAAAACAAAAGAAAAATTACAAGGTTAAAAAATCTTATAAACGGAGATAATATAAAAGTAAATATTTCACTTCAAAATAGTACAATGCATCTGAGAGTTGCACCGTATCAAGTTTTATGGCTTGATTTATCAGGAAATAATGATAATGGAAACTAAAAAGAAATCATTTCTAAATTATATAAATATATTCAGGGGACTTGCAATTTTACTTATTATTGCAGGTCATACAATGCAATTTGAAAATAACTCAAGTCTTATTCATAAAATAAATTGTGAAATGATTTGTGGCGGAACTGCTCTTTTTATCTTTATTTCCGGTTTTTTGTTTCAGCATTTATCAGCTAAATTTGAATACAAAACTTATTTAAAAAAGAAATGGACTAATGTTATTTTGCCATATTTTTTAACTTCAATTGTCGGAATATTATTTTGTTTTATTTATCCGATAAATTACGGAAACTCTTTTAACGGTTTAAACCCTTTATTGCAAATACCAATGTTCCTTACAACGGGCAGAATTCATAATACTCCGACTTGGTTTATACCTATGATAATTTTATTTTTCTTTAGCTCTTGGATTTTATTAAAATTAGAGAAAAAAGAAATTTTATATAAACTTTTACCGCTAATGTTTTTAATAACGTTAATTTTTCAAAGAATCGATGTTGATTATAATTCAATATTGAATTTATCTTATACACAAAAATATCTTGCTTGTTTAGGCTACATTTTAAACGGATTTATTCATTTCTTTTCGTTGTATGTATTTGGTATGTTTTGTTCAAAATATAAAGATGTTATCGATAAATTCTATGAAAAACGCTTTTTTATCTGGATTTTAATGTTGTTTTCGGCAGGAGCAAACATTTATTTATCTTATAAAGGAATATATTCAAATTTTACTGTTTCTAAAACATTCCTTACAATACTTTTATTGGGATATTTAAAATATTATGACGAATGGGTTATAAAAATGAAAATGCTTAACCAAGTACTTGATACAATTGCAAAATACAGTTTCGGATTATTTTTTGTTCATTGGTACTGGTTCTTTATTTATAATCAAATTTTTGGATTAGAAAAAGTAATTCCGATTATTAATAATAATTTAGTATTGGTTTTAGGAATTGTTATTGCCAGATTTTTTATTGTTACGGTTCTTTCAATATTATCTTTATTTGTTTTGAAAAAACTAATTTTATTGATAAATAAAAATGCAAATACAAGAATGTATTTGGGAATTTAAACCCTACCATTAAAAGACATTTATTTCCTATGCGGGTTGTTAAATCGCCACTGCTTGAGGCTCTATGAATAGTTACATTTTCTTTTATTATTGTATCATCACCTATTATGACTTTTGTTTTTTCGCCGTTATAACTTAAATCCTGCGGAGCTGTGCCTATCGTAGAAAAAGGTGAAATAGTACATCTTTTGCCGATTTTAGTGTGTTCTATATAACAATTTGCAATAATATTGCTACCTTCACCTATTTCAACGTCTTCACCGATAACTACATTTGCTCCGATTGTAACATTTTGCGCAATTTTTGCACTTTTATGTATTTTAGCTGAATTATCTATCATTTTTCATACATTCCAATTTATTACAACAAAAATTTTAAAATCTAATTATTAGTTTTATGTTAGGCAAGGTTAATATATTTGCCAGCTTGATTTGTCAATAATAAAAATACAAATATGAGTAATAATTAAGTATTTAGGCTAACAAAATACTAACATTCTTTATGTATCCTTATAATATAAATTAGACTTTGGGTTTGATTATAAAGAAAGGGATCTTTTAGAAATGGATAAAATAAAATGACAATCAACGCATACAGCCCTGCATTTAATAATTTTCAACAATTTCAAAAGAAATATAAACAGCCAAATTCAAAAAAAGCAACACAAAAGCAAAAGCTCTGATAGGAGCAACAATAGGAACAATCTTACCATTAGCAATAATGATGAAAAATCAAAAAACAAAAAATCCGCTTAAACTTGATTACAAATTAAAAGATATTCTTGTTTTATCAGCTTCATCAATAGCAGGCGGTATGCTTGGCGGAATGTATAAAGAAAATAATGAAGTCAAAAAAAATAAATTTAAAGAAGGCGTATTCCAGCTTTTGAACGCAGTTTTACCGGCAATAAGTGTAGCCGGAATGTTAAAACTCTGCGAAAAACAAAAGAGGTTAAATTGCGTTCCCGGTAAAATCCTTGCCGTTGCAGGAGGAATTGTTATTGGAATGTTTGCTGCCATTAAATCCGCAAATAAAATATTTGATCCGCACGATATACATCCTGATAGAAAAATAGGACCAAAAGATTTTATCGCAAGTGCTGATGATGCTGTTAGTGCTCTGGCATTAGGTAAATTTCCCATAACTAAGACTCTGCATTTAGATAAAGCACTTCCATTAGCATTTGGTTATTGCGGATATAGAGCAGGAAAAGCAGAGTAAGGAACAAAAAATGGGATGTTTATGGATATATATTCAATATTAAAATTAATCGGCGGACTTGCATTTTTCCTTTATGGAATATCTTTAATGTCATCAGGATTAGAAAAAATAGCAGGTGGCAAATTAGAACAACTTTTAAGAAAAATGACTTCAAACCCTATTAAAAGTTTTGTACTTGGTGCTTTTATTACAGCCGTTATTCAATCATCGTCGGCAGTTACAGTTATGCTTATCGGGCTTGTTAATTCGGGGATTATGAATTTATCTCAAACTGTAAGTGTAATAATAGGAGCTAACGTTGGAACAACAATTACCGCTTGGCTTCTGAGTTTAACGGGTATTCAAGATAGTTCAGGGTGGGTTTTTAAATTATTAAAGCCCGAATCCTTTTCACCTGTATTAGCACTTATAGGTGTTATTATGATGATAGCATTTAAAAGTAACAGAAGAAAAAACACCGGTTCTGTTTTAATCGGTTTTGCTATTTTAATGACAGGCATGATATTTATGTCAGAATCTATGTCACCGCTTGCTGATATTCCGGAATTTAAAAATTTAATGACAGCTTTTTCAAATCCGATTTTAGGGTTAACGGCAGGTATTTTAATTACAATACTAATTCAAAGTTCATCCGCTTCAGTAGGTATTCTGCAAGCATTGTCATTAAGCGGAAGTATTACTTGGGCTGCGGCAATACCGATTATTTTAGGTCAAAACATAGGAACTTGTATTTCTGCAATTTTGGCAAGCATTGGTGTTAATACTAATGCCAAAAGAGTTGCAGGAGTTCATATTGTATTCAACATTATGGGTGTTTGTATATTTGTACTAATTTTATTAATTATTCAAATGATTTTACATTTAAAATTTTTAAATACCGATATTAACCCTTTCGGTATAGCACTTTTCCACACTATATTTAATGTATCAGCCGCATTTATTTTATTACCTTTTTCAAAAGTCATTGAAAATTTGACAATTAAATTCATTCCTGAAAATAAATCAGAAAATGATAAAGTTGTCCTTCTTGATGAAAGATTGTTATTAAATCCGACATTTGCAATATCTGAAACATATAGAAAGACATTAGATATGGCAAAAATGGCAGAGTTTAATTTGGTTAATTCAACTAAAATGTTGAAAATATACAGGAAAAGGATAGCTCAAGAAATAAATGAAAATGAAGCACAAATCGATAGTTATGAATATAAAATTAATTCATTTTTACTTAAATTATCAGGAAAAGAATTAACGGAAGAGAATAATAATAAAATATCGCAACTGTTAATGACAACCGGTGACTATGAAAGAATAGCTGATCATACTACAAATATTTTAAAAATAGCTGAAAAATTTAATAATTCTAATCAAAAACTATCTGATGATGCTATTGAAGAACTAAAAGTTATTGTTAATGCAGTTTGCGAGATATATTTAATGTCATTTAATGCCTATGCTAATGATGATTTAAAATTAGCTAAAAAAGTTGAACCATTGGAAGCTGTAATTAAAAAGGGAGTCAGAAGGGCTAAAAATAACCATATATTAAGATTAAAAGAAGGCAAATGTTCAGCTGAAACAAGTTTTCTGTTTTCCGATTTATTAAACGAATTAAGAAGAATAGCGGCACATTGCTCTAATATTGCAATAAGTATAGTCCAACTTTATAATACTAAATTTAATAAGCATAAATACAGTCATAGAAACAAAGAGGAGGATTTGGAATTTAATATGAAATATAGAGATTATAAATCTAAATATAGAGTAAAGAAAAACAAAGAATTAACAGATTGAATGTCTATATACTCTTATTCTTAAATTCCAAAAATTTGCCGGGATAATAACTCGGCTTTTTGTTTATAATAATTTGAATTTATTTTTTCTACACTGTAGTAGAGCGTTCCTTAAATAATTGGACTTTTTGAAATAAAAAACAAAAAAAAGAAAATACTTTGAGGAGCATTGAGCACGCGCATTTCTTTAGCAAGC
>CAJOJP010000073.1:0-7445 GCA_905234915.1 Candidatus Gastranaerophilales bacterium | reverse complement strand
AAATAAGCGGGTGTAACAGCTCCGAAAAGTGTTTTCTTTTTGCAGTATTCTAAAATTTCGGAAATAAAAAGTCCAGTTAATTACAGAACGTTATAGTAGTATACTTTGATTGAAAAGCTTACTCAATTTTACAGATATTACATTCTGAACTTAGACAAACAGTTATGTTTGTAATTTTTGCCCTATATAAAACTTTATGATATTATATTGTCAGATTAGGGAGATTATAGTCAGTGCCGCGGAAAAAATGTATAGAAATAGTTTTAGATGTTGAAACAACAGGCTTAGATTATACAAAAGAAAAAATGGTTGAATTTGCAGCAATTCGACTGGAAAACGGTAAAATAAAGGAACGTTTTGAAACATTAATTAATCCTGAGCAGCATATTAGAAAATCAAGTATTGCAATCCACGGTATTACGGAAGAAGATGTTGCTAATGCACCTACAGAAGTGGAGGTTATGCCGAAAATCCTTGAATTTATCGGTGATTTTCCTATTGTAGCTCATAATGCTATCTTTGATTATTCTTTTATTAATGAAGCCAGCATTCGTACAACAGGCAGACCTATTACAAATATCAGAATAGATTCTCAGATGATGTTTAAAGAGGTTTATCCCGAACTTGAATCTTGCGGACTTGAAAGTCTTATGAATAAATTTAATGTGGAATTTTCTACGCGCCACAGGGCAATGGCTGATACGGAAGGTCTGGCTCTTGCTTATCCCGAATTAAAAAAACTTTATGAAAAAAAATTCGCCTGGCAAATTCAACAGCTTGATAATATTGACTATTTGTTTGAAAGATATCTTCGCATTCAGCAAGCTGTTCAGATTATGCAATCAGAACTTCAGGATTTAAAGTCCGTATTCAGATTATATTTTGAAAAAGGGGGAGAAAGTATCCAATCGCCCAACGGAGAAACACTTTCTTATCAGTCAAAACAATCTTATGCTTATGATTTTCTTGAAATAAAAGATGTTTTGGAAGAAATCGGGGCACTTAATAAGGCTGTTCGTCTAAATAATAATTTTATAGACAGACTTATTACCTCAAACGGTATTACTCCCGAGACAAAAGAAAAACTTGCTTCTGCAAGACAAATGCTTAGTGAAACAAGAAGTGTACATATTACAAAACCCGACAGAAGATATGAAAACGTCTAAAATATACAAATTATTGGGCTATTTTATACTTTTAGCAGGTTCTGTTTCTATGGTTTTACCTTTTTTATATATGCTTTGTTTATCTTTTATGAATGATGAACAAATATTTTCAGGAAGTATAAGTTTTTTACCTTCTCCTTTTACCGTTGAAAATTATGAATATACTTTTAAAAATGCAAATATTCTTAAATATTTTTACAACAGTATGTTTGTTGCATTAGTAATGACAATAGGACAGGTAATAATTGCTTCTATGGCAGGTTATGCTTTCAGCCGTTTTTCTTTCAAATTCAAAGAAATTTTATTTTTTTTAATAATTATTTCAATGATGATTCCTCCACAGGTAAATATAGTACCGTTATTTTTTATAATGAAACAGTTTCAATGGATTGATACATATTTTGCTTTAATAGTTCCGGGGTTGTTCGGCGGGTTTGGAGTATTTATGATGAGGCAATGGTTTAATTCTATGCCCTTAGATATCGAAGCTTCCGCAAAAATAGACGGCTGCAGTTCTTTCAAAATATTTTATGAAATAGCACTTCCACTTGCACTGCCTGCTGTTATTACACTTGCAATTTTTACGTTTATAACGGCTTGGAACAGTTTTATGTGGCCTTTAATTGTAACAAATTCCGAGGCTATCCGCACATTACCTTTGGGGTTAGCTGATTTTAAAGGAAGTTTTCGCGAAATAACAGACTGGGGAGCTTTAGCTTCTTATTCCGTTATTTGTTCGGTTCCTGCAATTATTGTATTTTTACTTGGCAGAAAATATTTTATCAATGATATTCTAAACGGCGGAATTAAAGAATAAATTTATTAATTATTAAATTTTGTAACAGTATAGTAAAAAATTATAGATTTATCAAATCAAATTGCAGCTAAACAGCAAGAACTTATACAAGCAAATTCTCAAACTCAAATGCTTTCAAATGATAATCAAGCGCAAGGCAGTGAAAACGGAGATAAAGTTTCACAGGCTATGGAACGTGCAAATAGCATGAAACAAACAATTGAAGCAGAAATTAAACAACTTGAAGAACAAAGGGCTGAATTATTAAAAGAACAAGAACAAGCTACACAAGAACGTAAGGATTTTATAGATAGTCTTGGAAATTCAGAAGCAGTAGAAAAATATGAAGCTTATGAAAAAGCAAGAGCTAATTTTGCAGAAGTTGAAACTGCAAATAGAGAACAAGGTTATGCTGATAAACAAAAACTTACCCAACAAATAGCTGATATTGATATAGAAATTAATAGGCAAAAAAATCAAAAATTAAAAGATGGTTCAAGTGATGAAGATAGAAGCGGCAGACTTGAAGAAATAAATAATAATGCTGATAATGTAAATAAGCAGGTATTAGATTTTTATACAAATAAATACCCAAAAGAAGCTTCCGATAAAGGTTTAACAGGTGAAGAAGCCGAACAATATGTACGAAATGAACTTGGAAAGCAAGGTTTCACAGAAGAAGAAATTAATGAAAATTAGAAAATAAAATCTATATAACCTGTTGTTCTTTTACGGCGAATATTTCTATTGCATTTGGCTTGCATACCTTTGCACATTTTGCGCAGCCGATACATTTTGAAGCATCAATAACGGCAATTTGCCCGTTATTTTTTGTTATAGCACCCTTTGGACAAGCAAAAACACAATGACCGCATTTAACGCAATCCTCAGGCTTTATAACAGCCATTGCTATTCTTGTATTTTGTTTTTCTTCTAAGGAGGTTCTTTTTATTGCGCCGGAAGGACAAACTAAGGCGCATTTATTACAGTCAAATTTGCAAAAGCCTGCTCCTTGTGAATAATCAATATGTACTGTTTTAAATTTATTATCTGCTTTTACAATAATTCCGCTAGGACAATTCTTTATACACAGATTACAATTCAGACATTTATTCATCATACTTTCGGAACTTTTTGCTCCGGCAGGGAAAATTACATCTTTAACTTTTTTTACAAAATCTTTTGTCAACTTTATGCCTGCATAATAACCTGCTGCAAGGAATAAAACAGCAGATGTTCCTAAAACAGCTTTCCTTCGAGAAGGACTAAATTCCTGTTTTTTATTCCCGTAGAAAATTGCGCCTTTAGGACAAATACTATAACATTTTAAGCACTTTACGCATGTTTCATTATCTATTTTTTTGTTATTAACATCAATACAGCCGGACTGGCAATTTCTTTCACACATTTTGCAGGATATACACTTTTCTGTATCTATATTCATTGTATTTACGGCATTTTTAGAACAGTTTCCCAAAAATGCACCGACAGGACAAATATTTGTACAAAAAAATCTGTTTTTAAAAAAGACGATAGCCAAAATACATAGAGTAAATATTAAACCAAATATAGAAAAGCTTAATGCAGAGCCGAATATTGTATAAGGATCGATATATCTTATTAATACTGCACTTCCGGCAAATAATGCTCCGAATACAACTGCACATATAAAGTGCTTATACGGATAATTCTTAACCTTTGTATTTTTTCTTTTATATCTCAATACTAATGCGGAAAATTCCTGTAAAATTCCAAAAGGACAAATTACTGAACAATAAAAACGACCAAAAACAACAGTAAACAAAACAACAATACAAAATAAAACAACAGCAGAATAAGCTGCTGTTGTTAAAGCTCTTTGCATCAATGCAGTAAATTGTAAATCTAAAATGTTTAAAGGATATATTCCCCAAAGCGCAAGCATAGCAAGGAATAAAATAATACCTGCAATTATTAAGCGTATTTTATATGCGTATTTTCTCATTATTAACCTGCTTGTGTTTTTTTATACTCATCTGCAACTTTAGTGAGTAAAGCGGGTATATCAAGATTTTGCGGGCAGTTCTTGCTGCAAAGACCACATTTTATACAATTTTCAGGTTTTTCACCATCAGCAAGAGTATTATAATATATATTAAACATCATTTTATTTTTTGAAACTTTATACTGATTGTATAAAGCGAAAGAAGCGGGAATGTTAATGTCTTTCGGACATACTTCAAGGCAGTATTTACAAGCCGTGCAATTAATTTCACCTTGTGATTGAATAATTTTTGCCATTTTATCGGCAACTTTAAATTCTTCTTCACTCATATCTTTATAATTGATGAAAGTATCTATATTTTGTTTAACCTGTTCCAAATTGCTCATACCGCTAAGAACCGTTACAACGTTCTTTTGACTTGCAGCCCAGCGAAGACCAAATTCGGCAGGAGTAGTATTGGGAAAATGTGTTTTTAATTCCGCAAGTGCTTTATCGCTTAAGTTAACAAGACCTCCGCCTCTTAACGGTTCCATAACAATAACGGGAATATTTTCAGCTTGAGCTATATCATATTGTTCGTGTGCTTTCACTACATCCCAATCAAGATAATTAACCTGAAGCTGACAGAAATCCCATTTATGTTCTTTTACAACTTCTTTTAAAATATCTGGAGTTCCATGGAAAGAAAAACCTAAATATTTAATTTTACCTTCATTTTTTAACTTAAGTAATTCATCATACATATTTACATTTCTATATGTATCAAAAGTATTTTTGTTTATATTATGGCACATATAAAAATCGAAATAGGAAGTCCTGCATCTTTTTAATTGTTCATCAAAGATTTTGCGTACATCTTCGGTTTTTTTCATTTTATAAATCGGACTTTTATCCGCAATCAATATATCCTGACGTTTATATTTTTTTAAAACTTCCCCCATGCATTCTTCCGAAGTGCCGTTAACGTACATATATGCCGTATCAAAATAATTTGCCCCGTGTTGAATGCAGTATTCAACCATTCTGTCAAGTTCAACCATATCAACAACTTCGCCATTCATAGGCAGACGCATGCACCCCATGCCTAAAAGCGGAACTTCTAAATCTTTAAATTTTCTTTTTACCACCTGACCTTCAGCACGAATCAGCTCATCTTTTTTTCTGCAACCGGACAATATAGCTGCACCGCCTGCAGCTATTGCACCATTTATTAAAAATTCACGTCTTTTCATTATTTTAATCTCCTTTTGAATAACATTCAAACCGTATTGTACTCTGCAATTTCTTATTCCGGCAATTATAAGGTTAACTTTTTATTTATGTACTATTATGACATAAAATAATATAAAAAAAAGTAATTATATATTTTTTACAACAGAAAACAAATATAATTCTTCTAATTTAATAATTTTGCATATTCCAAAAACTGTTTTGTTAATTGAACGTTATGTACTCTATGTATATTTATATTCTTTAACATTGCGGAATAAAAAGCCGTTAGAATATCAGCTTCGCTATAGGATATATTAAAAGAATTTCTCATAAAAGACTTTCTGGAAATACCGAGCAATAAAGGGGTTTTCAAACTTGTAAATTCATTTATCCTTTTTAATAATTGAATATTACCTTCTGTAGATTTACCAAAACCTATTCCGACATCTGTAATAATATTTTTTTTATTCATTCCGGCATTAATAAGCATTTCTATTTTTTGCGAAAGAGATTTATATACTTCTTCAACAATATCAGCATTTGTATAATTTTTTGATATAGCAGGAACTTTATCAGAATGCATTATTATTACAGGAATATTATTTTGTGCAGTATATTCAAACAATTTTTTATCATAATCCAAACCCGAAACATCATTAATTATATCAGCTCCTGCTTCAATTGCCGATTTAGCAGTTTTATAATTTCTTGTATCTATGCTAACAGGCAGCTTAATATTATTTTTTCTTATTTGTTCAATTACGGGAATAACTCTTTTCATTTCTTCTTCAACAGTTATACATTGAGCCTCCGGACGGGTAGATTCACCGCCTATATCAATAATATCAGCCCCATCTTCAATTAGTTTAAAACAATGTTCTATTGCTTTTTCTGTACTATTAAATTGTCCGCCGTCAGAAAAAGAATCGGGGGTAACATTTAATATTCCCATTATATATGGTCTTTTCCAATCAAAAGTATAATTTCCTATTTGAAGTGAAGGAGGATTATAATTAATAATATCCGATAATTTTTGAGAAAGAGTTTTTAGTCTGAAGGGCTGCTGTTTTAATTTTTGTATTAGTTTTTCATATTGCAATTTTGTCGCAAAAATTAAACAATCGGTTTTATCGCATTTGCAGGTTACCGAATCTCTGTTTAATGCGCAATCACACCCTAAAGAAAGGCATATTTGCTTTAAAATATTAGCTTCATAAGGTTTTAAATTAAAAATTTTATAAGCCTGACCGGTATATTTTTTTTGTGCAGTATCTTTATATGAGTTATCAAAACCGATTGAATTAAGTTCTTTTATAATATTTTTATCCGCATTTTTAACTGTTATATCATTCATAAACGAATTATAAATAAAAAAAAACTGTAAAAACAGTTTTAAAAAAATTTTGTCATAGTACTTTATGTATTTTAATATTAATATTTATTAATTATTCGGAATAAACAGCTTTAAACACTAATGCAGCACAAGCACCGCCCAAGAGATTAGCAATAATTGTTAATAATGAATATTTTACGGTAATTATGCCAAGCATAGAAACACCTATTGCGACGGCAGGATTAAAAGCACCGGCACAAAGCACTCCGCCTACGGCAAAAGCCCCTGTTAAAACCGTAAAACCAATTGCCAAACCGTAATAAGAATTATTTGCATTATTTTTAGTTGTCGCAGTTTGTAGAACAACATAACAAAGTGCAAAAGTAAATAAAAATTCGGCAATTAATAAACCTTTTATATCAAACTCAGCAGGTGCCGTAATCATAATTGAATCAGAAGCCATTAAATTAAATACAATAACAGCCAAAACTGCACCTATAATTTGAGAAACGGCATAGGGAATAAATTGACATGGAGATAATGCTCCTCTAATTACAGCGGCTAAAGATACGGCAGGATTATAATGACCTCCTGATATATGACCTCCTGCATAAACCATAATCATTAATGCCGAAGCTATTGCCAGAGGTGCTATAACACCCTCCGCTCCTAAAAGCCCTGTGCAGGCTATTGTTAATACAAGAAAAAATGTTCCTATTAATTCAACAGTGTATTTTTTTAAATTTGATGTCATAAATACTCCTTCACTAAAAATAAATACAATACTAAATTAGTATATATTTTTATTTTAATATAAAAATAAAAAAAGTAATTATATATTTTTTACACTAAAAAATATATTTTGGTGCATAAAACTTGTAAAACTAATAATTATATCTTTGACAGAGAAATAAATATTCAAATCTCGATACTACACATCTAATTTGTTAATCT
>CAJOJP010000072.1 GCA_905234915.1 Candidatus Gastranaerophilales bacterium | reverse complement strand
TTGATTTTTAATCAATTTTTGATATATTTTAATGAGAGATTAGAAAAATTTCTCTAATCTCTCAAATCAAGGTTTACACAAAACTTGTTACGGAATCTAATTTTCAAAATTTCGTTTAAAAATTTTAAGACTACAGACTTTTCTCTAATACATAGCTGTTTTAATGTATGTTTCAACTAAAGTATATGCTGTTTTTGTTGTTCCTGCCGTAATTGTTGCTTCTTTTCCTCTCATAAAAAGAAATAGCGGACAAACAAGTACACTTAACACAATAGATAATGCCGTTTTATCGTTTGGATTGGCACTAACCGTACCCGATAGTGGAATATAAGTGCCGTCTATTGCTGTTGTATGAAAGTCAGATATTGTAATTTCTCCTGATTGACCTATTATTCCTCTGTGTTCCATAAAAGAAATTTGTGCTGATACAGGTGTACCTGCTTTAATTAAAACATTTCCATTTGAATTTTTTATATCTTGCAGTACTGAAAAATTAACTGTGCTTCCGCTTGTCATATTTTTTGTTGTAATTGTATCTTTAGCTTGAATAATAACAGGAGTATTTGCAGAAAGTGTTGATTTACCTTCTCCGTTATCAGCTAATTTCATAGACGGATAGGAATAAGATACAGTAACTTCATCATTTGTTTTTAAAAATTCAGTTAAGTTCATTTCTTCTTTTTGTTCAGAAGCTATTGAAGATAAAGGAGCTGTGAACATTGTCATAAATACAATGGCTAAAAATGCGGCTGTTGTTTTTTGGAACATAATTTAATACACCTTTCTAATACAAATTTAATAACTGCAACAAATATCAGCCCCATTACAAAGCCGACAGAAAATCTTATTAAATTGCCTGTATTGTATTTCAATATTCCATTTAAAATTAAATCAAGACAGACAAAAGATATTAAAAATAAAAAAATTTTTTTATTTATTTTTAATTTATCAATAATCCCTAAAATTCCAAATAAAATTACACCGGAATAAAAACCATAGCATCTGCTGCATAAAGCAATAGGATAGCCTAATATAAAAAAAGTTCTATCCGGTTGCTGATGACAAGAAAACATGTAAAGGGCAGTCAGTTTAGCTGATAATTCCCAATTGCGGAAATATGCCGTAATTGGAGATAAAGTGCTCCCTATAAAGAAAAATGCACTATAAAGAATAAATAATATTAATACATTTTTACTACTTTTCATAATTTTCTTAATTTTAATTTATTTAAAGATTTAATCTAATAATATTTAGTTAAATCTAATTATCATTAGTTATATTACTTTTTTTTTAAATTCCTGTCAATATAGCTAGATAAGGATGAATAATGCTAGCAAAAAGAGATTTAAAAATATTATTAGCAAATGAGAATGCGACTTTAACAGAAGCTGTTAATGAATTAAAAAATTTAACAGGTAAAAATTATAATTTGAAAAATTTTTGTGCAAAATTAAGAATAGATTCTCTTAGATATACAGAATTTAAGCAAATAGCCCAGATTTTTGGCTATGAAATTGAACTTGTAAAAGGTAATAAACGTTTAAAATTATAATCGCTATGACTTACATTAATTTTTATATGACAAATTAATACGTAATTTTTTAGTTTCAAATAATTTTCAAAAAATGGTACCATACATACTTATCTTTACAAATAAACACAATTTTTATTAATTTTTTTTGACTATTACACTTAATTGTTGTTTAATGAAATAGTTATTATGTACATAAAAGAGCTTGAAGTAGATAATTTTAAATCTTTTGCCAATAATGTTACAATTCCGTTTAAAAAGGGATTTACAACTATAGCAGGACCGAACGGGTCAGGGAAAAGTAACATTATAGACAGCATTTTGTTTGCACTCGGTTTAGCCAGTGCAAGAAATTTACGTATGGAACAATTGTCCGATTTTATTTCAACTCATACAAATAAAAACGAAGCATTTGTTAAAGTTGTTCTCGCCGGAGAAAATAAAGATGAAGAAGAAATTTCAATAGGAAGAAAAATTCGTAAATCTTCACAAGGATACAACAGTGTATATTATTTGAACGATAAAATTACAACACTGGCTGAAATTCTTGCAAAACTTGAAAAATATCGTATTACGCCTAACAGCTATAATGTTGTTATGCAAAGCGATGTTATGAGCATTACTAATTGTTCAAACACTGAAAGACGTAAAATTATTGATGAAGTAGCAGGTATTGCCGATTTTAACAGAAGAATAGATAAAGCTAAAGACGAACTTCAAACAGTTGAAGAAAGAGTTCAAAATGCTAATCTTATTTTAGGAGAAATAGATACTACCATTGAAAGACTCGCGCAGCAAAAAGAAACTGCTTTAAAATATCAAAAGTTAAAAACGGAAAAGTTTCAATATGAAAGTCAGATAACTACAGCTAAATATTTTGATTTTAAAAGAAATATAGAATTAGCTCACCAGAATATTTTAGAATTTAACAAAAAGAAAAAAGAAGAAGAAGCTGTATTAACAAAGCTTGAAACTTCAATCTCCGAAATAAAAAAACGTTATGATGAAATTGAACTTCTAGTAAAAAATAACGGTGAAGCGGAACAAATTGAAACCAAAAAGAAACTTGAAGAAATTAAAGGATTAATCTCAAACAAAAATCTTGCTATCAATTCCGTTCAAAAAAATATCCACGATAATTTAAAAACCGTTGAAAACTCTAAAAACGGAATAGAAAAGCATAATGAAAAAATCAGAGAAATTACATTAAAAATAGAAGAAAAAAAATCGGAAATACTAAAAACGGAAGAAGTAATAAAAACAAAAGAAACAGAACTTTCAAAAATTTTAGAGGAAGTATCCGGGCTTAATCAAAATGCCGATAAGCAGCTTGAAGAAAGAAACAATCTTAAAAATGAACTTGAAAAATTAAAAGAAGAAGAATGGAATATAAAATCAGAAGCACTTCCTTTTGAAACAGATTTAAAAATTGCAAAGCAGGAAGTTGAAAATGCTAAAAAAACCATTACAAAATTAACCGATTTTAAAACTAATTATTCCGGTAATAAAGATAAGTTAACACTGCAAGTTGAAGAACTTACAAAAGAAGTTGAAGATTTTAAATATGCTCAACAGAATGTAGTTTATGATTTAGATAAAAACAAAAATGAAATAACAGATTTAATGTATGATATTCAAACGGCGCAAAAAAAGTTATTGACATTAGAAGCTCAAAAAAGTGCCTATGAAGAAATGAATTTGGGCAGAAGCATAGATGCAGTATTAAAAGCAGGGATTTCAGGAGTTCATGCTCCTTTATTGCAATTAGGAAGTGTTGAAAAAGAATATTCTACGGCTCTTGAAGTTGCAATGGGTGCAAGAATGAAAAATATAGCCGTTGAAGACGAAGAAGTCGCAAGACAATGCATAGAATATTTAAAATCCTCACGTGCCGGAACCGCTACATTTTTACCTTTAAATAAAATGCGAAAAGCTCCGTCTAACCTTAGAATGCCTAAAGAAAAAGGGGTTATTGATTATGCAATTAACCTTTTGGATTTTGAGGACAGGTATTTAGATGTATTTTTTTACGCGCTGGGTGAAACTTTAATTGTTGAAGATTATGACAGCGCAAGACGATTAATGGGAAAATACCGCTTAGTTACTCTTGACGGAAGTTTATTTGAAAAATCAGGGGCAATAACAGGCGGCGACAGAAAAGATACAGGATTAAAATTCAGCCAGAATCAGGATGAAGAACTTGAAAAATATAAAAATCGCTTTAATGACTTGAGAAATAAACAAAAAGAACTTGAAGAAAAAAGAAAGGCTTTAGAACTTAAGCAGGATAAAATAAGAGAAGCCTATTCAAGCTCCATAACTGCATTAAACAGTGCGAAAATAGAACTGAAAAATCTTAATAACAATGCTCGAGATAACGAGGAAAAAATAGAACAGGCAAATCAAACAATCAAAGAAAATGAACCTAAAATAGAAAATATTGAGAAAAAACTTGAAAAGACGGAAGAACAGCTTGTTTTACTGAATGATAAAATTCTTGCTTTACAGGATAAAATATCCGAAATCGAAAGCAAAATGTCAGAGGGCGAATTAAAAAAACTCAAAGAAATGACAGCCGGTATTGAAAATGAAATAAAAAAATTAAAAGACAATATATCTAAATCTAACAATGAAATTTATGCCTGCGGAAAAGATATTGATTTTAATAAACAGCTTATTGAAACAAACGAAAACCAGATAAAAAGACTTTTTAAAGACAATGAAATATTGGAAAACGATAAAATTCAATATAATGATGATATAAAAGTACTTGAAGTAAAGGCAAATGAAATAGAAGAAGTTTTAAAAACATTAAGCGATAAGCTTATAGAACTGCAAAAGCAAAGAGATGATGTAAGAAACGAGCTTTTAGAAGCGGAAACAAGAAAGAACAAGAGTTTAAATGAAATCGATAAAATAACAGAACAGGTAGAATCTTTTAAAACAAGAAGAAAAGAACTTGAGCCTCAGCTGGAGGAGATAATAACAGAATTAAAAAATAATAATATAAACATACAAACACTTAATCCTACAAATATTTCACCTGATGAAATAGCATCAAAAATCAAAAATTTGCAGAAACGAATGGAAGAAATGGGTGATGTTAATATGCTTGCAATAGAAGAATACGACGAAAGAAAAGCAAGACAAGAGGAAATACAGGGACAGATTACAACACTTTCAAACGAAAGAAAAGATTTACTTGAAAAAATGAACGGATATGAACAGGTAAAAAAAGAAACGTTTATGCGTACTTATAATAATATAAACGAAAATTTTAAAGAAATTTTTGCAACTTTGACAGAGGGAGAAGGAACGCTTGTTCTTGACAGTCCGGAAAATCCGTTTGAAGGCGGATTAACAATCAAAGCGCAGGTAAGGGATAAAACAAAACAGAAATTAAGCGCAATGTCAGGCGGTGAAAAATCATTGACCGCATTGGCTTTTGTATTTGCAGTGCAAAAATATCTGCCTGCTCCTTTTTATGCACTTGATGAAGTTGATGCAAGTTTAGACGGTATTAATGTTGACCGCTTAACCGATATGATAGCACGTCAGGCAAAAGATACGCAATTTATAGTAGTTACACATAAAAAACATGTGCTAGAATTATCTGATAGAACAATAGGTGTAACTCAAAAAGATAAGGGTAAAACCCATGTAACCGGTATTACAAATTAGGGAAAATAAATGATAAATCCAAAGAATACGGAAGATTTTTATATAAAAAGCACGATTAAAGAGCAGGAGAACTTTGATTTTGAGAGTTTCAACTCGCCGTCTGACGAGCTGGACGGGATTGAAGTTCTTGTACAAATGGCAAAGCAGGGGAAAATTGACCCGTGGAACATTGATATCGCTGATATAGCAGATAAATACATGCTCCACCTTGCAGAAAGCAAATCTGATAATTTGAGACTCAGTTCAAGAGCCTGGCTGTTTCTCGCAATTTTATTAAAGTTAAAATCTAATGTTCTTGTAGGTATAGACCCAATTCAATTTGATAATCCGATTGAAAACGATACTGAATTTGAAAATGATTCCGATTGGAATGAACCTGAAGAAATACCGGATTATTACGGCAGTAAAGTTATTCCTATTGAAGATATAATTCAGAGAAGAACCAGCGTAAAATTAAACAGAAAAAGAACAGTAACACTTAAAGATTTAATAAGACAATTAGAATTTTATGAACAGCTTGATAAAAAACAGGCAATACAAAATACATTAGAGCGTGCCAAAAGAAGGGTTACAGCTTTTAAAAATCTGTCTTCCTCTGATATAATTAATCTTGCGCAGGAAGACTATATTGAGCCGGGTGTAAAAGTATTACAGGAAAATTTAATCAGAATTTTTGAAAAAGAAGAAAAAGTTAAACTTGAAACTCTTACATTATTAGGATTAGACAAAACTACCGCTTATGTTTCACTTTTGTTTTTAACCGCAAAAAGTGATTACTGCCTTGAACAAAAAGAATTTTATTCCGATTTATATGTAGTACCTCATGAGCAAAACAGCATAAACAATATAGAGGGATAAAATGGAATTAAAATCAAGAATAGAAGCAGTGTTATTTGTAACAGGCAAGGCAGTAACAATAGAAGAAATAGCAAAAATTCTTGAAACCGATGAAGAAGAAACGGCAAATGCGATGCTGGACTTAATTTATGATTATTCTTCGCGCGATGGAGCTCTTGAAATTGATGATGAAAACGGTTATATAATACAGGTTAAAGAGGAATATTCGGACATTACCGATAAACTCTGTCCTGTGGATATTTCACCTGCCGTTTTAAAAACATTATCGGTAATAGCACTAAAGGAACTTAAAAAAGAACCTGTAAGACAGAGTGAAATAAAGGAACTGCGCGGGGCAAATACTTATGAACATATAAAAGATTTGATTTCAAAAGGTTTAATAAGCAGATATAAAGATAAAAACGGACGTTCATACAATTTGAAAACAACTCCTAAGTTTCTGGAATATTTCAAAATAAAAGGCAATACCGAGATTTTATCTAAAATGGAGAACGGCAGATTATCAGAATTATTGGAATTAAATAAACAATAAAGGAGAATAAATGTCTGATACCGAAAATACGGCTGAAGATACAGAACAAGATATAAAATCAAAAGGAAATAAATCAATTGTTGCTGTTATTATTACAATAGCAGTTATTCTTACCATTGGTGCTTTTTTTTATTATAAGAATATTTTTCCCAATCAATTAATGATATCAGGGAAAAAATATATGCAGATTAAGCAGTATGATAAAGCAATGCGTATATTTAAATATCTGCAGAAAAAATATCCGCAAAAGGAAGAACCTTTATACAATGAGGTATTAGTACTTGCTAAAATGCCGCCCGTGTATGAAAATCAAAAAAGATTGTATGAAATTTCTCAGTTTGATGATTGCGATAATGCAAGCAAACTTGCTTATGATGTATTAAAAAATATACGAAAACAAATAGAACTGCAGGCAGGAATTAATTATATCGATAACATATTTTTTGATGATATGGTTATACGCTGGAGCAATACTCATCCTATAACTTATGCGATAACTTCAGAGAACGATATTTCAAGCGAGTTCCTTCTGGCAGCGGATAAAGCCTTTAAACAATGGCAAATGGCTGTTAATAACGAGTTAACTTTTAAACAAAATACGGGAAGTGCAAATATAATAATCAGAATAGTTGACAATCTGCCCGAGAATAAAACATACACAACGAAAGATGTTTCCGCTGTGACTCTTGCTACCGTAATCGATGATAAATTAACAAGAATGGATATATATATAAAAATAAAAGATAATAAAGGTAAATTAATTCCTCAGGATAAATTATACTATCTTTTGCTTCATCAGATAGGGCATGCACTCGGTATAGGCGGACACAGTAATTCTGAACAAGATATAATGTATTATGACGGTGATTTTTATAGTGATAAAATGCATTCTAAAGATATTTCAGTGCGTGATATAAATACATTTAATTTATTATATCAAATGGTTCCCGATGCACTTGATGAAAATTTACCCGTAAGACTCCAAAATAGTATGTTGTTTCATAAAATTATTACGATTTATACGGGAAATAATTTTGAAAATGAAACAAAAAAACTTTTGGAGGAATTAAAAAATAATGATAAAAATTTGGTTAAATGGATAGATTTAGCCAATAATTACGCAATAAAAAAACAATATTGGCGGGCAAATTATATTTTGGAAAATCTTTTAAATTATATTGGAGATAACAAACAAAGAAAATTTGCAATATATTACAATATGGCTTTAAACTACTACAAAATAAAGGATTATGATTTATCTTCAAAATATTTAAAACTGGCGGAGGCTATAACTAAAAATACCAAAACAGATATTTTAAGTGCTTTTCTTAATGTAAAAGAAGGCAAATCAGAACTTGCAAAATCAAAATTAATAGAACTAAATGAAAAAAATCCGGATAATATTATAATATCAGTAAAATTGGCAGAATTGTATTATAAAGAAAATAAAACTAAAGAAAAAGAAGAAGTAATAAAAAAATTGATAAAAATAAATCCTGATGCATTAAAAGATAAAAAAGTTATTAAATATAAGCAATAATATACTTTTTGTTATATATTTAGTCCAAAATTGTGTCATAAAAGTCAATAGAAAAATGAAAAAATATTAAGCAATTTTAAAATTTTCTAAATATTTTCCTGAGTTTTCTTAGCCCAATCTTTATCAAAAGGAACTTGATTTTTTAAAACACCGCAGTCAGTATAAAGCATTTTTCTCATAACAGCAACTTGTGCTTATCTATGACTTTACACTGTTAATTTTTTAAAAACCAAAGCCGATGAGGGGATTCGAACCCCTGACCTACTGATTACGAATCAGTTGCTCTACCAACTGAGCTACATCGGCACTTTGTATTGAAAAATTTATATAAATACAAATTGGATTATATCATAAATATTTGTTTTAAAACAATATATATTATTACAAAAATGTAATAAAAAACTATTTTTTATATGCATTGTTTGACGCTGATTTTTATTAGCGATAAAATTATAGAATGGTATATGAAAAGGAGAAAAAATAGAATGAGTTCACGGAAATTTTTATTTACATCCGAATCAGTAACAGAAGGGCATCCTGATAAAGTTTGCGACCAAATTTCAGACGCAATTTTGGATGAATTTTTAACAAAAGATTCTAAATCAAGAGTAGCAGCTGAAACTACTGCTACAACTGGTATGGTACTTGTTGCAGGAGAAATTACTTCTTCATGCTATGTTGACATTCCTCAGGTTGTAAGAACAACAATAGAAAATATCGGATATACGGGAAAATCTTCAGGCGGGTTCGATAGCAAGACTTGTGCTGTACTAACAAGTATAGATGAACAGTCTTCTGATATTGCGTGTGGTGTAAATAAAGCACTTGAAGCAAGAGATACAAATGCAGGTACCTCAAAAGATGAAACAGATGATATTGGCGCAGGAGATCAGGGAATCATGTTCGGTTTTGCATGTAATGAAACACCTGAATTAATGCCTTTACCGATAAGTCTTGCTCATAAACTTTCTTACAGACTTGCTCAAACAAGAAAACAGGGAATTATCAAATATTTAAGGCCTGATGGTAAATCTCAGGTTACGGTTGAGTATGAAGATAATAAACCCGTAAGAATTGATACTATTGTTATTTCTACTCAACATGATGATGAAATTGACGGAATGAGAGATAATGAAAAAATTCAAGCAAGAATACGAGAAGATATTATAAAATACGTTATAGATTATGTATTTGCTAAAGAAGCTTTGAAACCTGATAAAACGACTAAATATTTAATTAATCCTTCAGGAAGGTTTGTAATAGGTGGTCCGCAAGGAGATACCGGTCTAACAGGACGTAAAATTATAGTAGATACATACGGAGGATATTCAAGACACGGCGGCGGTGCTTTTTCAGGTAAAGATCCTACGAAAGTAGATAGAAGTGCTGCTTATGCCGCAAGATATGTTGCAAAAAATATTGTAGCTGCAGGTTTAGCGGAAAAATGTGAAATAGAACTCGCTTATGCAATTGGTGTTGCAAAGCCTGTTTCAATTTTAGTCGATACTTTTGGTACAGGAAAAATTTCTGATGATTTAATTACCGGTCTTATTGAAGAAAACTTTGATTTAAGACCCGGAGCTATAATAAAGCAGTTTGATTTAAGAAACCTTCCTGCTAAAAACGGGGGTAAGTTCTATCAAAGATTAGCAGCGTATGGACACATGGGTAGAATAGATTTTGTTGTTCCTTGGGAAAATACGGATAAAGCACAAATGTTAAAAGAACAATCTACAAGATTTGTCAGTTTAGTATAAGCTGAAGCATTATATTTTAAATATTATTAAGAAAGAGGCTGTTAAACAGCCTCTTTCTTTTTATTGATTAGTCCTAATTTTCTGGATGCGGGGGTAAAAAGCCCGAACCTGATCCGCTGCCTGAGCCCGAACCTGATCCGCTGCCTGAGCCCGAACCTGATCCGCTGCCTGAGCCATTGCCGGAACCGCTGCCTGAACCGTTGCCTGAACCGTTACCTGAACCGTTACCCGAGCCGCTGCCTGAACCGTTGCCTGAACCGTTGCCTGAACCGTTGCCTGAACCGTTACCTGAACCGTTACCCGAGCCGTTACCCGAGCCGTTACCGGAACCATTACCGGAACCATTACCGGAACCATTACCGGAACCATTACCGGAACCATTACCGGAACCTACACCGTTACCGGAACCTACGCCATTGCCGGAACCTACGCCGTTGCCGGAACCGTTGTTTGAACCTTTGTCATCAGCTTTATCATCATTTCTTACTTTACCGGCATCTTGTGTAGTTCCATCTGACAATTTAACCTGTAAGTGTCCGGATTCATCTATTGCTAAGTTTTCAATACCGACACCATTTTCACCGTTTGCACCGTTACAGCCTTTTGCAAGACCTGCATCCTGTGTAGTTCCGTTTGATAACGTTACCTGTAAGTGTCCTGATGCATCAATTGTTGCATTCGTTATCGATGTACCGTCTGCTCCTACTACGACGCCTTTATCTTCCGTTGAACCGTCAGAGTAAGTAATATGTAAGTGACCTTCTGAATCTATTGATGTAGATTCTATATCGCGTCCGTTTTCACCTCTAGCTTGACCGGCATCCTGCGTTGTTCCGTCCGTCAATTTTACCTGTAAGTGTCCGGATTCATCTATCATCAAGTTCTCAATGCCGACACCGTTTTCACCGTTAGCACCGTTACAGCCTTTTGCAAGACCTGCATCCTGTGTAGTTCCGTTTGATAAAGTTACCTGTAAGTGACCTGATGCGTCGATAGTTGCATTGGTTATCGATGTACCGTCAGACGTAATATGCAAGTGTCCGTTTGAATCTATTGACGTCGATTCTATTCCGCGTCCGTCGGCTCCTCTTGCCTGTCCTGCATCCTGCGTTGTTCCGTCCGTCAATTTTACCTGCAAGTGTCCGGATTCATCTATCATCAAGTTTTCAATACCGACACCATTTTCACCGTTTGCACCGTTTGCACCTTTTGCAAGACCTGCATCCTGTGTAGTTCCGTTTGATAAGGTTACCTGTAAGTGACCTGATGCATCAATTGTTGCATTCGTTATCGATGTACCGTCTGCACCCACTACGACACCTTTATCTTCCGTTGAACCGTCAGTGTACGTAATATGCACGTAATATGCAAGTGTCCGTTTGAATCTATTGACGTCGATTCTATTCCGCGTCCGTCGGCTCCTCTTGCCTGTCCTGCATCCTGCGTTGTTCCGTCCGATAAAGTTACTTTTAAATGACCTGATGCATCGATAGATAAATTTTCAATACCGACACCGTTTGTACCGTTTGTACCATTTATACCGTTAGCACCTCTTGCCTGACCTGCATCCTGTGTAGTTCCGTTTGACAGGGTTACTATTAAATGACCGGAAGCATCAATTGTGGTATTGGTGATAGAAGTACCGTCTTCCCCTTTTATGACACCTTTATCTTCAATTGAACCATCGGTATATTTAATAATAATGTGACCTGATGCATCAACGGATGTTGAGTCGATACCGCGTCCTGCTGCCCCTGTGTCACCTTTATCACCCTGGTCACCTTTATCACCCTTGTCACCTTTAATCATACCAATGTATTGGCTGCTTCCATTTGTGTATGTAACAGAAAGATTTCCTGTTGCTTCATCATATATAAATTCTTTAATATCTTTTATTGTACCTGCAACAGAAGTTGTACCGTCGGAATATGTAATAACTACTTCTCCTCTGTCGTTTACAGCAGTATTGGTAATACCTCTTCCATCGGCTCCTTGCGGACCCTGTGGTCCTGCCGGTCCCTGCGGACCTTGCGGTCCTGCCGCTCCCGGTAGTCCTTGCGGCCCTGCAACAACTTCACCTTTATCATTCTTTTTATTTTTATTATGTCTATCTATCGAATACCAGGCAAGACCCGCTGCACCAAGTCCGCCGAGAATTAAAGCCCAATTTGTTTTCTTTTTCTTGCTGTTTTCAACATCACCACCTGCAGGCGGAGTAACAGGCTTTTCAACCTCTTTATAAACAGGTTTTTCTATTTCTATAACTTTTTCTTTTACGTTATAAACAGGTTTTTCTATTTCTATATGTTTATCTACTATATCATAAACCGGTCTTTCAATTGGAACACTTGATGTAGGTGCTCCCGGATCGCCATATCCCGGATTATTTCCACCGCCCGGAGGAACATAAGAGCCGCCACCTCCTCCGCCTGTAACATCATTTGTATTTATAAATAATCTGTTATTTTTTGAAGCTGCCGGTCTGTATTCTTCATAATATGAATCATCGCCGTATCCCGGATTATTTGGAGGACAGTTTCCCTGAGGCTTATTGCAGCCACCTCTATGATTAATTGCCTCTCCGTCATTATCATAATTTTCCATATCTCCGCCGACATAGCCTTGATTTTGTTGATGGTTATCTACAATTGCCACATCTATATGTGAATCATCCCCGGCATTTCCCTGTCCGACAGAACCGCCGGTAACTCCTGCATAATTAATTTGTGCACCCTCTTCTGCGGTTATATTTCCTGCTGAAGCATTAGAACCGCCGGCAGCAGCTGCACTGCCGTCACCGCCGGCTACGGCTACTCCGCCTTGTATATTAACAGTTCCACCGTTAGATGCAACACCAACAGTAGCTCCTGATTCTATAGTTTGATTGTATGTTGCATGCACTTCTTCATCTTCTGCCGCTGAAGTACTTGCAGGACCGTTTTGTGCTACTCCTACAACTGCCCCGTCATGAACGGTTTGATTGTATGCTTGATATACTTTCTTTTTGCCATCCTCAGTTGTAAAGCCTGCTCTGTCATAATCATCTGCCATTGGATGATCTGCCGGACTTATAATTGTTGCATCTGTTTCAATTTTTCCGTCTTCCGTAACATCGTGGCTCGTCTGGAAACTCCCGCCGGATGCAGCCTGTGCACGAGAGGTTAATAATTCATCTACTGTATCTATTACACTGCTTGCTGTATCGGATAATGAATCTAATAATGAAGCACTTGTATTTATTACATCAGGATTACCTCTTCCGCGTGATGAAAAACTTACTTCGTCACCATATTCGTCTTCTACCGGATTTTCAAATAAAGCATTACCGTCCGAAGTTATTGCTTCTGACGTATTTTCAACATCTCCATCGGTAGTTTCTTCAACCTGCATTGCATTATTTACTTCCGGAGATTCGACTTCTATATCAACTTCATTAACTTCCGCTTCTTTCGGAACTTCTTTGCTGACCGTTTTGTCTAAATCTGACGGATTTGTCAATTTTTGAATGTTCAATTTGAAGAAATTGTTTTCATTACTACTCATAAGTTACACTCCTATAAAACTTTAACATTTAGCATATCGACACATTAGACAAAAACTTGAACATTTTTTATTTCAACATAAACTTTTGTAAAATTTTTTTGAAATTTTTTTATGCTAAGAAATAGATATTCCCAGTACTTCCAATGTATTATACTCCGGTTTATAATATAAACTTTTGTAAATATATTATCATCATTCAAAAATAGGAAATTTTTTCCTTAAAACTCAACATATATAATAATTGCATAATATATACATAAGAAAACACAACAACGATTTTATTATTGCTGTGTTTTCTTTTTATTGTTATAATTATTTTTTATATATTCATCTGAAATGTTAAAACGATATTTCAACTTTGCTGTAAATTATGATTTATTTGCCCTTTCAAGAGCTTCACGCTGCTCGTATAAAGATTGGGCTTCATTTCTTTCTTCTTCAGTTATCGTTCCGGCGCTGGCTTTTTCTTCCAGCTCCTTTATACGGTTATTTATATCATCCAGAGTTGCCCTTTCAAGAGCTTCACGCTGCTCGTATAAAGATTGGGCTTCATTTCTTTCTTCTTCAGTTATCGTTCCGGCTCTGGCTTTTTCTTCCAGCTCCTTTATACGGTCATTTACGGATATTTTTGATCTTACTCTATCACTAACGGCTTTATCGTCATCATGTTTATTACCTGAATCCGGTTCTGACGGACTTTGTGGTTCATAACCTCTGCCTGACCTTTCCTCAGGAGCATAAGTTCCGTATCCTTCGTATGCTCCATAGGAGCCCTCAGACGGAACTTCCGGTTTTGCCTGTTTTACATATTGAAAATCAGGTAATACTATATTATCACCTTGATACAGCACTGCATTTTGTCTGCCCTCTCCTCCAACTTCTTCACGCCAGCCGCCTTCTTTTGTGCCGTATATTTGAGGATTTGCATCCATTACTGCATTTAACAGCGTATTATATTCCTCGCTGTTTGCTTCTATTCCCATTGCTGCTAAATCATAACTGTTACCGATTATAGCATCTAAACAGTCATTTGCCTCACCGCTGCCTGCCCAATCTTCAACAGTTACAAACTTTTGCCCGTTTGCATCCTGTTGTATTCTCGGATCATTTTTAAGTACGGAATTTACTGTTGTTCCCACCGGAATATCACGTACTCCCTGCTGTTCCGGCGGAGCCTGTGTCATCTGCGGTTCACCTGTTTTTGACATATTTGCCAATACGACAAAATCCTCTACATCTATCTTATTTGCATTATTTTCTCCGCCTAAAGAAGCTAAAAGTTTTAATTCTGTTTCACTTACCTGACCGTCATGGTCAACGTCAAGCATATCATAAATTTCACCTAATTGTTCAGCTGTTACGCTCTGTTCATTACCTTGTACCATAAAAGAAGCTGCAAAATCATCTTTATTTGTAAGTTTATCATTAAATTGCTCCTGCCCGTTTATATTTTGAAATAATGAAACTTCATTCATTACTTTTCCGTTTAATCCGCTTAAATCTTTACCTTTTACATTGCTCTGCAATGCATTCATTAAACCCGGCATACTTACGTTTTCGCTCATTTTTATTACTCCTTATTTTTTACATCAATATACTAATCGGCAGAAATAAAAAAAACTTTAAATAATATGTATTTTGTATTTAATATTTGTAAACAATATACTCATTTAGATATAATCTCTTTTTATATTGTAAATTTATTAAGGATTATTATATAATGTAATTTGGAATTATTACGAAAAATAAACTAAATGAATATTAATGAAAAATTGTCTTCTTTAAAATATAATAAAGATGAACAAAGTCATCTAAACGTTGATAATGATATTTGTATGCGCTGTAAAGACAAATGCTGTACTTATATTTGTCCTGCAGAGGTATATCAATGGAACTCAGAAAAGTGTATAATGAATATCAGATACGAAAATTGTTTGGAATGCGGAGCATGTAAAATAGTCTGCCCGAAAAAAAATATAAATTGGGTTTACCCTAAAGCCGGATGCGGTGTAAAATTCAAAAACGGATAGTAAAGAGAGGTATTTATGCGCGAAGAATATAATGAAGATAAAAAAAGAAGGTGGTACGACAAAGATCCTATTTTATCACGTTCTATGAAAACACTTGAAGCTTCGGACGATGAAACTCAAATTAAAGTAGCTTTAAATCTTATAAAAATAATTGTTGAACATAATTTGGCTTTCAGTGAATATACTGATGTAAATGAAATTATTGAAGCAGTTGAAGAAGGAATGGATGAAAGAGCTAATTCCAGATGGTACGATATTGATCGTACCGTTCGAGCTGCAATTAATATGCTTCAAAATTCTCCCGCCGATACTCAGAGAATTATTGCCAAAGAAATGGCAAAACTTGTAATTGATAAAATTAAAGAAGATAAAGACGTTGAAGAACTCAAGCGGGAATTGGAATTACAGGAAGAAACAGACAGAGAAGGCAAATAAAATCAATGTCTTTCCTTAAAAATTGGATTGTAGAAAATACTGAAATTGATGAAGAATTGATTTCCTGCTGCCAAAACAGCAGAGTGTTGGCAGTTTTGCTTAAAAACAGAAATATTAATACTCCCGATAAAATTTATAAATTTTTAAATCCTTTAAAATTACAGCTAATGCCACCTTCTGTTTTTAAAGATATGGAAAAATCAATTGAACGGGTAAAAACTGCTGTTGAAAATAATGAACATATTACAATATACGGAGATTTTGATGCGGATGGTGTTACTTCAACCGCTTTATTGTACTTAACACTGAAAGAAATAGGCGCAAAAGTCGATTATTATCTGCCGGATAGAGCCTCTGAAAGCCACGGTTTGAATACAAAAGCTCTTGTTCAAATTATTTCAAAAAGGAAATCAAAGCTTATAATAACTGTTGATTGCGGTATTTCTAATATTGAAGAAGTTAATTTCGCAAAAAATTTTAAAACGGATGTTATTATTACAGATCACCATGAAGCACCGGAAATTTTACCTCAGGCTTATGCTGTTTTAAATCCTAAAGCAAATAACAATATTGACTCAAATCTTAATATTGATGATATTCAAAGTTTAAACTACCTTGCAGGAGTTGGTGTTGCTCTTAAATTTTCTTATGGACTTTTGCAGGCTTATAATAAAACCGAATTTGCAAACAGCCTGCTCCCGTTAGCTGCCGTAGGAACAGTGGGGGATGTTGTTGAACTTTTGGGCGAAAACAGAACAATTGTTGCAGCCGGCTTAGAATTAATAAAAAACGGTGAAAATAAAGGCATTCAAAAAATATTAAAATCAGCCGGTATTGAAGATATCAAAACGATAACATCAGAAACAGTTGCATTTACAATTGTACCAAGAATTAATGCGGCAGGCAGACTTGAAACCCCCGAAACTGCACTAAAAGTTTTAATTTCAGAAGATGATAATATAATTGATGAGGCTGTAAATACATTAAATAATTTGAATGAACAGCGTCAAAACATCTGTGATGAAACCTTTAGAACTGCTGATGAAATGTATAATAATGATAGTGCAAAAAACAGAAAAGGAATTATTCTGTATAATCCCGATTGGCACATAGGGATTATAGGAATTGCAGCTTCAAAATTGGTGGAAAAATATAATAAACCCGTGTTCCTAATGACCTCGGATGATAATAATCCTGAAATTATCCGCTGTTCATCAAGAAGTATTCAAGGTTTAAATATACATGCCGTATTATCAGCTCACAAAGAAATTTTTGAGGGCTTTGGCGGTCATAAAATGGCAGCAGGTTTTTCTTTCAATACACAAAAAATTACTTTTGAAAAATTCAAAAATCTTTTACTTGATACAATTGATGAATTTGGCGTAAATATTGATTTTAAAACAGTTACAATATCTGCCGATATGGAACTTAATCCTGAGGATATAACAGTTGAAACAGTTAATTTAATTGATAAATTGCAGCCGTTTGGAAGTGCTAATCCTTCTCCTTTATTTATTATGAAAGATTTAAATCTGACGGAATACAGAATGATGGGACAAAATGCCAACCATTTAAAATTATATGCAATAAAAGATAACTCTAAACGTTTGGATTGCATAAAATGGAATACTCCAGATTTTAACCTTCCTTTAAATTCAAAACTTGATTTGCTTTTTTCTTTAAGGCTTAATACTTTTAATGATATTACGTCTGTTCAGTTAATGATAGAAGATATACATTCGGAATTTTTGAATAAAGAAGAAAAAAATTCTGAAATTAATTTTCTTGACCATCGAAGAAAAAAAGATATATTAGAGCGAGTAATTGATTTTGTAAACTCAACAAAAAAATCAACGGCTATTTTTATAGAAAATCCGATTTTAATTAAAAATTTAAAACTGCCGCAAACAGTAACAGATAAATTATTTACGCTTGATAATATTCCGGAAAATACACAGCAGGTAATGTTTTTTGATATTCCGCCGACAAAAGAAGACTTTTTTAAAATTTTAAAAATAACAAATGCAGAACTTGTTCATTTAATGAATTTCGGAGTACAGGAGCTTTCCTGCGATACTTTTATATCAAAATTATCGGGAATGCTTAAATATGCCCTTTCAAATTTGAATGGAATTATAAGTACAAGAAGGGCGGCAAAAGCTCTGGGAACTTCCGAAGAAACCGTTGAATGCGCATTAACTCTTTTGGAGGGCAGCGAGATGATTGATTTAAATAAAATAGATGAAAATAACTATCAAATATCTTATGTCCATCCTATAGAAATTTCAAAAGTAAAAGGAAATGATATTTTTTTCGATTTAGAATCACATTTGCACGATATTAACGCGTTTAGAAGCTTTTATTTAAATTCTCCCGTCGAAGAAATTAAAGATATGGTTATATGTTAATAATATTATAAAATAGCTATTTTTATTCCGGTCATAATATATTTTTTTACACCTGAAAATATATTTTGGTGTATAATCGTCAAAAGTATTAACTTCAAAAGGAATTAAAAACAGCGGTCTGTTTCCTCAGTTATTAAAATTCTAAATTCAACCCCAAAGCCCGTAACTCGCGCTAACGCGCTCAAACAGACGGGCTTTTTCTGTTGTTTCATTAAGAATTTTTCAATAACTTCGTCTATGCCCGCCTTATTTTAATTCCTTTTTTCGTTATTTAAAATTAAAAA
>CAJOJP010000071.1 GCA_905234915.1 Candidatus Gastranaerophilales bacterium | reverse complement strand
AAGCCGACTCGCCATCCGAGCGGCTTTAGGTTGAAGCTAGCAAAGTAGAATACGTAGCAGCAGCTTTGAAGATTTTTTCTTAAGACTGAATTTTTAATTAATTTGTTTATCGAAACTACAGCAGGGTGTCGTCTGTTTGAGCGCGTCAGCGCGAGTTACGACACCTTGGGTTGAGATTAACAAATTAGATGAGTAGTATCGAGATTTGAATATTTATTTCTCCGCCAAAGATATAATTATTAGTTTTACAAGTTTTATACACCAAAATATACTTTCTGATGCATATTAACTTTAATAGTCTAATATGTTTCTGAACTTTGACATGATTTGTCTAAGTTCCAAAACAAGTATTGTAATTTTTTTGTTATTGTATAATAATAAAATTATAGTTGAGCAACTTAGTTGGTAGAGCGTATGATGCTTACCTGTATAGTTAGCTCCGAGCCGGCAGTAAAAAGACTTGATAAATAAAAGTTTTGAAATTGTCGGAAATGCAAAGAAATAAAATTGTTGTAAGCTAAAAATTGATAATTAAATAGAAAATATAAATATGGCTGAGTAGCTCAGTTGGTGAGAGCGTACGGCTCATACCCGTAAGGTCGACGGTTCGAATCCATCCTCAGCTATTTTTTTATGCTTTTACCAATCGAATTTCAACTGCTATCGCAGTTTCATTCTCTTGGAGCGTACGGCTCCCTCTCAAAAAACGATATTTAATCTTAATACATCTATTGCTTCAAGTTTTCTTTTTGCTACAGGGTGAGCATAACTCATAGTAGTTTCGATATGAGCATGACCTAAAATATTTTTACATTTCCTAATGATAAAATATAATTTTGCTATGGATGAGATGAGAATATGAAGATTATTTATTCAGCTTATTAACAGTATCAACATCAAGATGAATTGAATTAAATTTTCTTTCAATTTCGCCCGTTAATTCAAGTGTATCTTTTTCCGATGCTTCTATATTTCCCCATTTTTCATGGTCTATTTCAACAGTCATATTTCCTGTTTCATCTTTAAACAGATATTTATCAGAAGAAATCTTTTTGACTATATTACCCTGCACGGTTACATAAGAATCATCAGGCTGTTTTAGTGCATCTTTAACAGAATATTTAGCAATCTGACCGGTAAAACCTACTGCAAAGACTAATGAAGTGTTTAAAATCATTACTATTAATGATATTAATAATTTTATCATAATGTTATGTCCTTTATTATATTAATATTTCAAATTATATTTCATTCAATGATACTTCAAATCAGACATCAGAATAGTCTTTTGTATTTATTTAACATTCAATAATTTTTTTAATACGATTTCTTTATATAGCTGCAAACTGTTTAATTTTTTTATGTATTCAGCTAAATCTGCTTTAATCTACTTAATATCTTCTTCTTTTAAATACCCTTAAGCATTTTCATCTTTATCAAATATTTCAGGCGGTGTTTTTTTTGAATAATTTTTGATTGATTTTTATATATTCATTAATACATTTTTTAATTTTGTAAAATCAAATTTTTTTGTTTTGATTTTTATTTCATTGTATATAAAATCTGATTTTACAAAAATATTAAATTTTTCATCAATATCATTTTCCGAATTTATACAGATTAAATTAAAATCATTTGCAAGTGCTTTTATCTTAATATCATAATTTATAGGTAATACTTTTATTCCTGCTTTAACTCCTATAAGGCACGCATGGTATCTCATTGCAATTAATGCTTCTAAATTGCATAAATCAGTTATAACTTTATTATTAGAAGTATTTTCAACTATTTTAACATTGATTTTTGAATTTATTTCCTTTAAATAATATTCCAAATTTCTGCAAACATCTAAGTCTATATTATTTTGAAGCGATAAAATGTATATTTCCTTATCTGAGTAATATTTATTTATATTTTGAGCAAGCTTTAATAGAAAATCATTTGTAATTAAAGGGAAATCTCTTAATTGAACACCAATTCTTCCTTTTTTTTCAGATTTTTTTACAGTGATATTCCAAGCGGGGTCTGAGCATTTTTCAACATTTTTTATTCCGTAATCAGATAATAATTTAAAACTTTCTTCATCTCGGACAGTAATATATAAAGCTTTTTTTAAAAGAAACAGTGTTAAATTTTTTAGGATAATATTATTAATAGGGCCGATTCCCTGTGCAAAAATAATAACTTTTTTACCTGATAAAAAAGCTGCAATAAAAACAGAAAGGTAATATATAAGACTTTTTATACTTGTTTTATCCTGCAATAGACTGCCGCCTCCTGATATTAAATAATCAGTTTTAAAAATAGCAGAAAGAACCAAAAAAGGATTAAAGGTATGAATACTTCTAACCTCTAAAGTTTCAGAGGTCTTTTTAGGATTAGCAGAAAAAACAGTAATATCACTAAGTTCAATAAAGGTTTTTAAATTGTCAACAAGAATTTTTAATATGGTTTCATCACCAAAATTATCAAAGCCGTAATAGCCTGATATACAAATTTTTTTATTCATTTTGTCCTTTAAAAATTCTGTAAACTTCGTCTTTTGAAGGTATTGATTTAATTGCTCCGTAACTTTGAACCTGTAATCCGGCAACAATTGAACCTAAATTAACAGCCTTATAAGGCGGCATACCGGAAACTATACCATGTAAGACAGCACCGTTAAAAGCATCTCCCGCACCGGTATTATCAACTATTCTTTCCGTATAATATTGAACAAAACCTATATTACCCTGATAACCGGCATAATAGCCTTTTTCCCCGGATGATTTTATAATAACAACGCTAATACCTTTATCCCAAAGATATTTAATAAGATTATCAACTGAAACATCCCCCATTATTATAGGAAAATCATTTTGAGCATTAACAAAAATAATATCCGTAAATTCCGAAATTTCTTCAAATGCTTCTTGTGCTTCTTCTTCTGTCCATATTAAAGAGGTATAATTAGGAGCATAAGCTGTTAAAATATTATTTTCTCTTGCAATTTCAAATGCTTTTTTTACGGCTTCACGCGCTGATATAGATAAAGATTGAGTCATCCCGGTAGAATAGACCAAAGAAGAATTCTGTATATACTCAGGAGAAATGTCATCAATTGAAAGTCCTGTAGCTGCTGTTTTTTTACGATAATATGAAAATTCTTTTGCACTGCAGTCCTGAACCTTTGAAACCATGTAAAGCCCGTTAGTTCCTTTTACTTCCTTAATTTGTGATATATCGAGCCCCTCTATTTTCCAGCTTTTAATCAGATAATCCCGAAAACAATCAACGCCTATACGTGATATAAAACCGGTTTTAGACCCTAAACGCAACGCAGTTACAGCAGTAGTCAAAGTATCACCGCCGAAATACTTATCAAAATATTTCGCCTCTGTCAGATTTTCACTCGTTGAAAGTTCTATTAAACTTTCACCTATAGCTATAATATCTTGTTTTTCACCCATAATACTTCTTCTGTTTTGAAGTTTACGAAAGAAGAATAACAAAAAAATTAAAAATAATCAATTAATACAAGATATAAGTTTCAATTTCGGCTCGTTTAAAATTCTGCATTTTAATTCGGACAATTTTTTCAAAACTGCGGAACGATTTTCTTTTGCATTTCTGAATTTTAAATATTTAATATAATATCTTCTTGCAGAAGCATTTTTCCCCAATTTTTCGTAACAAATACCCAATGCAAGGTAAGCACGGTAATAATCAGGATTTATTTTCATTATTTTAACAAATATTTTCGCGCTTGCAAGATAATCCTCCTGATGCATATATAAGGTTGCTTTTTGAATATATGCTCTTAAATATTCAGGATTTGTTTCTATTATTTTTTGATAAATCATAAGTGCCATATCGGGTTCATCAATTATTTCATGTGTAATAGCAAGCTGCATTTGTATATCAAGATTTTCAGGCTCTAATTTTATTGAAGAAATAAGATATTTTATTCCTTTTTCAAAATTTCCGTTAATTATATTACAAAGAGCAAGTTCTTTTTGAATAATTACATCAGAAGGGTCAATTTTTTCCGCTTTTTCTAGAGTTTTAATTGCCTTTGTATAATTTTTTAGTTTTTTATAGCTTAAAGCAAGTCCGATATATGGTGTTGTATTATTTTTATTTATTAATATTGAATTCAAATATCTGCCTACAGCTTTTTGGTATTGATTATTTTGCCTTAATTTTTCTGCCTGTTCAAAATAGTATTTTGCAAGTGAATTTTCTTGTTCTAATATTCCTGCCGTATTTTGAGATATGTTACTAAAACCCTTACTCAACTAAAATTCTCCCTTTATGTTAATAATTTTAAAAAATAAGACAAAACTTTAGTATCACCAAAAGATTTAAGTTAATTAATCAAAAGATTAATTAAACGGAAATTTCATCTAATTTTAAATAGACTTTTTTATTAAATTAAAATTTTTAACAAGAATTTTGGTTGAATTAAAACAAAATTCAAGCTCATTGGTATCAAGGGAATTTATTAATTTTATGTATTTATAAAGTGTTTTATTTTCAATTTCGCTACTATTCGTATAGAAATCATCCAAAGTTAAGTTTAAAACACAGGCTAATTTTAAGAAGGTAGGCAAAGAAGGTATATATTCTCCCACCTCTAAACGAGAAAGCTGATGAGAAGTAATATCTATTTTTTCGGCAAGTTTTTCCTGTGTGAATCCTGCTTTTTTTCTTGCGGTTTTGATAGTTTTTGAAATTATATCATTATTAATATCAGCCATAAACAAACCTCTTTAAACTTAAAAATACAATGTTTACATATACTTTTAAATGATATAAACATACTTTTTTTTAAAAAAAATTAGTATGTTAACATTGACAAAAAATCTGTTTTGAAGTTAAATATGAAACATAATGATTAAAAACATATTAAATTTTTTTAGAAAAGATAAAATAGCCAATCTGCCATGGGATTATGACTTTCTGGTGAATTTAGAGAAAAGCGAATACCCGCGTTATTTATCTAAACTGTTTAAGATAAGAACGGGCGAGAAACTGCCGCTTTTAAAAGAGTGGTGTTTTAAGAGCGGAGAGTGGAGTTATAAAATAGATAAGAAAAAATTAAAAACTTTTAATCAAAAAATACAGTACATAAAATTGTACGGAATAACCGATTTAATGCGTGATTGCACGGACAAGGTAAAGGTAAGAGATTTTGTTCGTGATTATATTGGTGATAAATATTTAAAACCGGTTTTGCAAATTTGCAATTCATTTGAAGAAATAAACTTTGATAAACTTCCTGATAGTTTTGTAATCAAGTGCAATAACGGGTGCAAGCGGCATTACATTATAAAAAATAAAGGAGAATATCTAAAAAACAAACGATTGGTTGATATTACGCGCCGTAACATTACAGGCTGGATTGAACAGGATTACAGCTTATGGAATGGCTTTGAATTAAATTATAGAGGTATAGAGCCTAAAATTTTAATTGAACCACTAATGAGAAATGATATTGATTTATTAGGTTCTGAAATTCAAGTTTATTTATTTAATAATAAACCTGAATTTATTATTAAACTGCATAACGAAAATCAAATAACAATTTATGACGGGAATTTAAATATAACAGAGGATTTATTCGGCTTTAAGGAGGAAAAAATCAAAATTTCAGCTGATGAATTAACAAAACAAGCTTTTGATTTATCAAAAGAACTTGCAAAAGAATTTAATTTTGTAAGAGTGGATTGGCTGATTTATAATAACAGGCTTTATTTTGGTGAATTAACTTTTACACCCTTTTCCGGCTTTTTTAAATTTAAAAACAGGGAAAATAATTTAAAACTCGGGAAAATGATAAATTTAAAAGGAATAAAAAATGAGTGACTACACAATAATAGAAAATCTTTCGGAGGATGAAATTTTAAATTTGTATGATGAAATTATTGAAATTTCAGCTTATCAGTATCACTGCTTATGTACTTGTAATGACGGATACAGAGCAAATTATACTTGTATTAATAATAGAAGTTGCGTCCAAAATATAATCTATGGAAATCAGACTTACTACAGATGTTATGAGGAAATTTGTAAAACTCACGGCGGACAATATTCGCTTATGGAAAGACCTGATGAAGGTGATGAATGTTGCCAAAGCGGAAATTCCTGTTGGCGAAATGATGTATCAACAATATGGTAAAATTTACGTAGCAAAATTCCAAAAGGAATTTTAATTTTGCGGGGTTATAAAATCCCGCTTTTTTTACACTGTTTTTTTAACAATCTTTCAAATATTTAATTTAAACTTTGTTGTATTCCTGTTTTAGTTCCGGCAAGTATAAAAGAAGCGGGAAGTGCCTTTGAGGTTATAGCTGAAATTGTTTTGGAATCTTTTAATAACAGACTTGCAGCTACACAAACATCATCCGCATGAACAAGGTAATCGGAAGCCTGTACTTTTCTGTTTTCCTCCTGATTAAAAATTTTATTATTAACCTTGTTCATAATTTTATTGCCGATATTCATACCTAATACAAGAGAACCTATAGTTGCAGCAATTTTTGGCGAGGCGGAAATAAAATTATTTGCAATTTTAGTCATCCGGGAATTACCCTGTAGTTGCGGCATTTTAATATTGGCCTTATCAAGTGCTTTGTTTGCAGCAGCAAGAATGCCTATAGGACAAGCAAGACTGCCAAAAAATTGCAGTGAGGCTTCTCTAAGCTTTGGAATTTTATTTTTAGAGTTATTATCGGCAATTAATCCGCCTGTAAGCCCGCCGATAATAGAGCCTGCGCCTATCATAAGAATGTCTTTTTCGTCATAAGTCAAGTTTTTCAAAATAATTGAAGGATTTTCTTTTTTTGCAAGCGAATAAACACCTGCAACTGCGCCTATAATTCCGACAGCACTTCCAATAGCAGAACAAGCAGTAATTTTTTTCCCGTTTATCTTTGTATTTGTTTGATTTTCCTTTTTTGGTGAAACAGAACTAAATTGATTTTCCTGCATCGTCATATTAATTATATTCACTTTATTTCCTTTTTGTTTTGAAATTTTGTTTTTAATATTTTCCAAATGATAAAAAACGAAACATAATAAGAATTGTTATTTTATTAAATAAAGTTTACATGCTAATATTATTATGATTGAAGGGAATCTGCAACAAAATGATAGATACGCATTCACACATTAATTTTGAAGAATACAGAGAAAATTTTGAAAATTTTTTAAACGATATTAAAATAAATGAAGTTGAAAAGGTTATTATTCCGGGAGTTGAACCTTCATCTTTTGAAGATATATTAAATTTATGCGAAAAATATGAAATGCTCTATGCAGCAGTTGGTGTTCACCCAAGTGAATTTGAAACCTTTAATGAAGCTGTTCAAAAAAATATTTATGAATTATGTAAGCATAAAAAAGTTGTTGCAATAGGTGAAATTGGACTGGATTACCACTATGGAGCCGATACAAAAGAACAGCAGAAAAAATTATTAAGAAAACAGCTGGAAATAGCACAGACTGTTCAGCTTCCAGTAATCATTCATGACAGAGAAGCGCATGAGGATTGTTTTAATATATTAGAAGATTATAATTTAAAAGATGTAATATTTCATTGTTTTTCCGGTAATGCGGAATTTGCAAAAAAATGCATTAATAGAGGCTACTATATCGCAATCGGAGGAGTTGTAACATTTAAAAATGCTAATGATTTGAAAGCAAGTACCAAAATAATACCCCCGGAAAAACTTCTGCTTGAAACAGATGCTCCTTATCTTACACCTGTTCCGTACCGTGGAAAACTTAATACACCTGCTTATTTGAAATTTATTGCACAAGAGATATCAAACATAAAAGAAACAGATATTGAAATAATAAAAAAAATTACAACGGAAAATGCAAAAAGGATTTTTAAATTTTAAATGCACAAAGACAGACTTGATAAAATACTGACGGATAAAGGTTTTTTTGAAACTAAAAGTAAAGCACAAGCTGCAATAATGGCGGGTGAAGTCAGAATTGACGGAAATATAATTACAAAAGCAGGATATCAATTTGAAATTAAAGAAAATACATTAATTGAAATTAAAACAATGCCTTTTGTTTCGCGCGGCGGATTTAAGCTTGATAAAGCAATAAAAGAATTTAATATCGATTTAAAAGATATTGTATGCCTTGATGCCGGAGCCTCTACAGGAGGATTTACGGATTGTATGCTCCAACACGGAGCAAAAAAAATATACAGTGTTGACGTCGGCTATGGACAAATTGCCTGGAAATTAAGAACAAATCCAAAAGTTAAAGTTATAGAAAAGTTAAATATTAAAAATTGTACTGAATCTGATATATATGATGAAAATGATGAACATGCCTCATTTTTAACTATGGATTTATCATTTATATCAATAACAAAAGTAATTCCTAATTTAATAAAACTTGCAAATAAAAAAAATTTTGAAATAGTATCATTAATAAAACCTCAATTTGAAGCAGGAAAAGAAAAAGTAGGGAAAAACGGAATAATAAGGGAAAAAGACACTCATATAGAAGTTATAAGAAATATTGTTGTTTATTGCCAAAATATAGGATTATTTACTAAGGCTCTTTCTTTCTCTCCGATAAAAGGACAAAAAGGAAATATTGAATATCTTATACATTTATCTCCGATACCTGCGGATATTTTACCTGATATTGAAACTGTAGTAAATAATGCCCACTCAAATGAATTTAATAATTGACAACAAAATCTAATTTACCTTGAACCGGTTCAGCTTCAAATAAATCACCAATTCCGCAGCCTATTGCTTCACACAATCTGTCCATATTTTCATAAGAGGGCTGTGTTCTGCCTGATGCCCAGGAATATACTGTTTGCTGAGGCAGATTAAGTACTTGTGCAAGTTTGTAAAGACTCCAGCCTTTAACCTGTTTAACTGTTTCTTTAATTTTTATTTTCATTTTTTCTCCTAAACAAAGAACGTATTAAACATTCATATATTATATTATAACATCGTTACAAAAATTAATATAGTATTTAAGTAAAAATTCCACCGAATAGAGTATATTTTATTATAGAAAAATGTATATAATTACTTAAAATTATTTGCATGGCAGTTTTTCTGTAATAAACTGAAAATATGAAATATATAGATAATGTAAGAAATTTTTGTATTATTGCCCATATAGACCATGGTAAATCTACTCTGGCTGACAGATTGCTTGAAAAAACAGGTACAATAGCAGAGCGTGACATGCAGGAACAGCTTCTTGACAGTATGGATATAGAGCGTGAACGCGGTATTACAATAAAATTAAATGCTGCAAGAATGAAATATAATGCAAAAGACGGAAAAGAGTATATTTTAAATTTGATAGATACCCCCGGACACGTAGATTTCAGCTATGAAGTTTCTCGTTCGCTTGCAGCATGTGAAGGTGCTCTTTTAATTGTTGACGCTACTCAGGGGGTTGAAGCTCAAACTCTTTCAAATGTCTATCTGGCAGCAGAACAAAATCTGGAAATAATTCCGGTTATAAATAAGATAGATTTACCCTCTGCAGATGTTGAACGGGTAAGAAAAGAAATAGAAGAAGTTTTGGGAATTGATGCTTCAACAGCAATTCCTGTAAGTGCAAAAGAAGGAACGGGGATTGAAGACGTTTTAGAGGCAGTTGTTAATTTTATTCCTCCACCCGTTGATACATCAGATAAACCTTTAAGAGCATTGGTCTTTGACAGTGCTTACGACCAATACCTTGGTACTTTATGCTTTTTTAAAATTGTTGACGGTAATATAAAACTTGGCGATAAAATTAAATTTATGGCTTCAGGCAAAGAATATGAAGTAACCGAACTTGGTTATTTAAACCCGAACAGAGTTCCGCTTAAAGAACTTAAAACCGGCGACGTCGGTTATATGGGATGTTCTATTAAAGAAATAACAAGATTTGTCGGTGATACCGTAACTCATGTTGAAGATGGCGCGGAGGAACCTTTAGCGGGATACAAAGAAGCACTTCCAATGGTATTTTCAGGTCTTTACCCTGTTGATAATGACCAGTATCAGGATTTAAAAGAAGCTCTTGAAAAATTAAAGCTGAATGATTCAAGTATAACATTTGAACCTGAAACTTCATCAGCATTAGGATTTGGTTTTAGATGCGGTTTTTTGGGCATGCTTCACATGGAAATAGCTCAGGAACGTTTAGAACGAGAATACGATTTATCATTGGTAACTACTGCCCCCAGCGTTATATACAGAGTTCACAAAACTAATGGTGAAGTTGTTGAAATAGATAATCCGGCTAATTTGCCGGAGGCACAATATCGTGATTACATTGAAGAACCCTATGTAAAAGCAGATATTATTACTCCTAATGAATATGTAGGATTGTTAATGGAACTCGCACAATCAAAACGCGGAATTTTTCAAAATATGACTTATCTTGATAAAGTAAGAGTTTCTCTTCACTATGAAATTCCATTGAGTGAGATTATTACCGATTTTTATGACCAATTAAAATCCCGCTCAAAAGGCTATGCAAGCCTTGACTATGAATTTAGTGATTACAAACGTTCCGATTTGGTTAAGCTGGATATTTTGCTTGCCGGTGAAATAGTTGATGCATTAAGTGCAATTGTTCATAAAGACAGCGCATTTTATGTCGGTCAGAAATTAACAACAAAATTAAAAGATATAATTCCCAGACAGATGTTTGAAGTCGCTATTCAGGCAGCAATAGGCGGAAGAATTATTGCAAGAACAAATATTAAAGCTTTAAGAAAAAGTGTCTTAGATAAATGCTACGGCGGAGATATTACAAGAAAAAGAAAGCTGCTGGAAAAACAAAAACGCGGTAAAAAAAGAATGAAAGCAGTAGGTCGGGTAGAAGTTCCTCAAGAAGCATTTATGGCTGTATTAAGTTTAAATGAAGATTAGTTTAATTATTTTAGTTTAAATTAATGTTTGTAATTTTTTCGCTTGACTCTTTTATTTTTTGTCTTTTTTATTTTTAAGATATTATACGAAAAGGAATTAATTAAGGACTTTTTAGCCGATACCGCTGAATTTTGGAACAGCTTTTTCGATACCTTTTCCTTC
>CAJOJP010000070.1 GCA_905234915.1 Candidatus Gastranaerophilales bacterium | reverse complement strand
TTTTATTTTATTAGTTTCGCGCCCCTACGGTGCTACCTCTCCTCAAAAGCAACATTCGGTTGCTTTTTCGTCGGCAGAGTCAAGCTGCGCTACATCCCGATACTATTATTAAATCAATAATATTTTATACAGTCAAGTTTATTCATGACTTCCTAACAAAATATTTTTAATTCGTTCTATACATCCTTTTTTACTTAATCGCCATTCTCTATATGATAATCTTTCAACTCTATATCCGGCTCGCTCAATTAATGTCTGTTTCTGCATTTGCGTTTTTGTTGATTTTATATTATCTTCGGCTCCGTCACATTCTAATATTATTATACTATCTGTATCTTTATTACTAATTGCTAAGTCCGAACTTACTCCTGCAATACTTTTTCCTGCTCTAACAAAAAAACCTTCTTTTCTAAATTCATTCGCAACTTCTCGTTCAAACTCATTCTTATAATAGCTTTTATCAATATCATTTGAATCAATTAAATCTTGCTTCTTTATATGGAAATCTATATATTCTATATAACTTTTCAGTAACCCGGAAGGAATACTACTCTGATCTTTTGACAAAAAGATAATTTGTTTTTTTCTTGCCCTTGTTATTGCAACATTGAATAAATTTGGCATTTGCAAAAAAGTAAGACTTTGATTGAAACTATTATTAGCTATTGCTAAAGACAACATCATTACATCTCTTTCATCGCCCTGAAATGTATGTGCCGTACCTACTTCAATTTGATATTTTTTTAATATAGTTTCGGTATATAATTGTTCAAGAGCTTTTTTTATAAGTTCAACCTGTCCCCTGAAAGGTGACAATATTCCTATACTTACAGGCTTGTGATTTTCATTTTCATTCTCTTTTTTTATATCTTCATTTATTAATTCCTGAAGTCTCTGCATAATAGCTTCAACTTCTCTGGTATTTCTTGTTACTTCAGAGTCAGATTTACCATCAGGAACTTTTATTAACTCTAATGCTTGTTCATCATTATAATTAGACATTATCCTCATTTTACCGCCGTAAAATTCTTTATTACTAAATTCAATAATTGGCCAAAAACTTCTATAATGCTCATCTAATAATACAGGCTTTATTGAATAATAATTTGCAATGTCAAACATCGAGTTTGAACGAAACCTCCACATTAACTGATATTTATCAGGTATTTCATATTGACTTAAGAAGGATTGTTCTTTTGATTTTTCTAAAAAGGATAAATGAGGAAGCTGTTTATCATCTCCTACTATCACTGCTTTTTTACATCTGTACAGTATTGGCAGACAACTTGCTATGTCACATTGAGAAGCCTCATCTATAATTGCAACATCAAACATTCCCGGTTTTAATGGCAGTGAATTTGATACAGCATAATTCGTAACACACCAGCATGGAAATGCTTCCAATAACGGCTTAAAATCTTCATCCTCAAGTAATCTGTTTTGTAAATTCTGTTTTTTGGTTACTAATGCCTTTGTATGAACTATAAGCCGCTGGCGTTTTACTTGATCTCGCAATAACCCTTTTAAAGCACTCCTTCTTTTCCCTTTTAATATATCTATTGCAAGAGCTTTTCGTTTTATTCTCAATATTTTTATTTCACTTAATAATTTATTTATATTGCCATATTTCTGTATTTTTCTTTCTGTTTGTCTTATTTTACAAGATAATCTTGCTGCTTCAAGTTCAAGTCTTATTTGTTGTATATTTTCAGCATTAACTTTAAAATTTTTTCTATTGATTATTTTTCTTAAATTGTTAGTCGCAATCATTTTTAAGCAGCCTGAAAACAAGTTATTTTTTAAAATATACTTTTCTATCTTTTTAATGACTTCATCAATTCTGTCTATTTCGGTAAATGAAAGTTTATTTGTTAAAATTTCAACTTTACCTAAAATTTTCATCATTACATCGTATTCTTTTGTAAATTTTTCCCAGTTATTTTCAAGCTTTATAATTTCTTCACAGCAATTTTCTTTTTCTTCTATTTCATAAATAAGCTTCTTCATATCATCATTATCAACAAGAATAGAATTTTCAAATCCGGTATCAATATCGGCTTTACCGGCAATTAAATCTTGCAGATTAAGCGATAATTCTTTTTGATAATTTGTACGTCCTGCCCTTAATGCCAAAAACGGAACACCAAAAGAATTTAACCTGTCTGCAATTACATCGGCAGCTTTATCCATTTTAGAAGCAATTAATACTGTTTTACCGCTTGAAATAAGGTGACATGCTAAATTTACTATAGTCTGCGTTTTTCCTGTTCCCGGAGGTCCATACACAGATAATATAGTACTATCTTCCAAATTTTTTATAACTTTACCTTGTGCTTCACTAAGCAGTAATGGAGTTAATGGTACAAAATCACTTTTTTGCTCGTCATTTATAATTTTTGACGGCATTTTACCTGTTCCCTGTAAAAATTCTTCATTTATTATATTTAATGCTGTTTCTCTTATTGTTCCTGCCGGCTTTTCTGCAATTTGCGTAAGTTCATATAACACACCGGCTGATATTGATGGACGTTTTGTCAATATTATTGCACTTTTATTAACGAGTACAACCTTATCAGTGTCAGTATCCAATTTTATTTTATTTGTTGATGTTTCTTCTGTATCCGTTATATTTTCACTATCGTTTTTTGTGTTTCCCTCTGGTGAAACATTGCAGTTAACATTATTTTCAATATTTTCAGCTTCATTTAATTCAAATTCTATATTTGGAATTAAAGATTTCAGAGTGACCAGAAATACATTTAAATCTTCTTCTTTTAAAGGCAGTTTGGGAACTGTTTCTAATAATCCGTCAAGAAGATTATCTATTTCTTCCTCTTCCCCCTGTAAATTCATTAAACCTGTCAGTGCCGCAGTATTGAGTGATAAACCTTCCTCCTGGATTGTACATTCAACACTGCGACCTACACGTTCCAAATTACAGGTCGAATACAATAAAGGAGTGAGAAATTCATTTTTACGTTTTGTTTTTGAATTTTTACCGACCAGAAATAAATATCCGTATATCAAATATCTATCTTTTTGACCGTTATTGCATTGAAGCATTAATTCCGTTAAATAAGGATCTGAACCATCCAATTTCAAAGGTTCCGGATATAACGAAAAAATTTTCTCGCCATCTGTTATTTTACTATTGTTTTCTTTTTTGGAGGTTTCAAGAAAAATCCATTTATTATCTTTATCTTGCTTTAAATTTCTAAAAGTTGAACTTTGAACTTCTTCTCTGACACAATCATGCAAATATAAACAAAGTCTTTTTATAAAACTGTTATTAAATACCGAATTTATTATTTTTCCTGCTTCCAGCATAAACTCACCTGTTAAACCTAAAATATTCTTACCGAAATTAATTATATCATTTTTTTATATATAAAAAAAGCTATTATTTTTTATCTTGTACTTTCTAAAACTTGAGTTGTCTTAAAATGTTTCGGTGAATAATATTCAATATATTTTTTCAAAAGATTTATACAAATATCACATACTTTTTCAGTTGCTAAATCGTCATATTTCGTATGAATATTAAAATCTTCCGATAAAAGTGTATTTAGAAATTTTGTAATTTTATTGTGAATTCTAATTTTTTTAACCGTATGTTCAGCACATTGATTACATAGAATTCCGCCTTGTTCTATTGAAAAATAAAATTCTTTTTCTGTTGTTTTTTGACATTTAAGACAACAAGAAAATTCAGGTGAATAACCTGTTATATTCATAATTTTTAATTGAAAACGCAATACTGATAACATTGACTGTTCTTTTGTCGGTGCTGACGACAAACTATCCAAAAAAGTATAAAAAAGACTATATATTTCTTCTGAATTAGGATCATTTTCCGTTCCGAAATTAGTAACTATTTCACAGCAGTACATTGCATAAAATAGTTTATTTATATCATTTCTAAGATTATAAAATGTATTCAAAGCCTCAGCCTGACAAATAATATCAAGATTTCTTCCTTTATTCAGCATCATTCGGTTAGCAACCAATAAATCCATTCTGCCGCCTAATTTACTGTTTGTTTTTTTTATTCCCTTTGCTATGCCGCGTATAAGTCCTTTTTCCTTTGAATACATTAAAATAATCTTATCAGCTTCACTTATGCTGTAAGATTTTAAGTTTATGGCATTTGTTGTAAACTGCTCTTTCATAAACTGTTTCTGTAGAAACTCTCACTTCCTGTATATGCGCCTCGTATCAAATTCTTAAGTTCATTTGTATCATCGGAATATTCAAGAGCCGTTTCTTGAGTAATTTTACCTTCTTTAAACAGATTATAAAGAGAATTATTAAAAGTAATCATACCGTTATATGAGCCTTTTGATACAAGCTTATATATTTCTTCAAGTTCATCTTTTATAAAGAAATCTTTAATAGTTGAAGTGGGCTGTAAAATTTCAACAGCACAAACTCTGCCGTTATTTTCAGCATTCGGAAGTAAACGTTGAGATATAGAACCTCTGTAAACTTCTGCCAATTGATGCCTTACCGCTTCACGTTCAGACGGCGGGAAAAATCCGAGTATTCTGTGAAATGTTTGAATTGCATTAAATGTATGCAGAGTAGAAAATACCAGATGCCCTGTTTCTGCTGCATGAAGCGCATTTCGCACGGTTTCCATATCTCTTATTTCACCTACAAGTATAATATCTGGATCTTGCCTTAGTGCATATTTTAACCCGTCAACAAAATCTTTTGTATCAACTCCCACCTGTCTTTGGGTAAATATAGATTTTTGACTTGTATAAATATACTCAATAGGATCTTCAATTGTTATTATATGTTTTCTTTTTGTTTGATTTATATAGTCTAAAATACTTGCAATAGTCGTTGATTTTCCGCTTCCCGTTACACCTGTTACAAGAACTATTCCATTTTCAAATTTTGTAAAATTTTCAACATTTGAAGGTAAACCTAATTTCGCAAATGTTGGAATTTCAGCAGGTATAAGTCTTATTGTCATCGAAGGTCTTCCAAAGGCTCTTGCTACATTCACTCTGAAACGAGAAATGCCTTTTATTTCGTATGGGAAGTCTGCATCCTGTAAATTTTTAATTTTTTCTTTCAATACATCAGGAATTATTGTACTAATTGCTTCCTCCATATAAGCATCAGTTATTGGCGAAAGTTTTGATTTCATTATATTTCCGTTAATACGAAAAGCCGGAACTTCTCCTACATGCAAATGTACATCAGATGCACCCAGCTCTGATGCTTTTTGTAATAGCGAATTTATTGTATATTCTTCCATTTAAACACCGTTCTTAATTATCGACTGCTAAAAAACCATATTCAAGTGCCTGTATATTACTATTCAGCATTTGAGCCTTTTTCCCCGTAAGCTTTTCTTTCATAATAGAAATTATACTCTCTTTGGTAACAATAGGAAAAGTTTTAATAAATGCCCCTAAAGAAACTATATTAGCAACTTTTTCATGCCCTGTTTTATGTGCAATATCCGTAATAGGAATAAATTTATAATTAATATCATTTCTTAAAGGTTTAGATTTTACAAGTGAAGAATTTACAATCATTACTCCGCCCGATTTTATTTTATTTTCAAATTTTTCAAAAGAAGGAGCATTCAATGCTATTACATTTTCCGGTTTATCTACAAAAGCGCATGCTACTTCGTCATCAGACATACAAACTGTACAATTTACTGTTCCACCGCGCATTTCAGCACCATAAGCAGGTGACCAGGTTACATTTAAACCTTCTTCCATACAGGCATTTGCAAATAATTGACCTATAAATAAAACTCCCTGTCCGCCAAATCCGGATATTAATACATTAGAATCCATTATTTCCCCTCACTGACTTTATCCTTATATATTCCGGGTTTAAAAACCTCTGACATTTCTCCTCTTACACGCTCATGTGCCTGTTTAGGTGTCATTTTCCAATTAGTAGGACATGTTGCAAGAATTTCGACAAAACCGGTTCCCAATCCTTTTATTTGCGCTTCAAATGCTTTTTTTATACATTTTTTAGCATTCATAACAGCTTGAGGACTATCAAGAGTTACACGAGCAACAAATGCTGTACCTTCTATTTCTTTTAAAAGTTCTGAAATTTTAATCGGGTAGCCGTTAATATCAGCACGCCTGCCTTGTGTTGTTGTAGTTGTAACTTGCCCAAGTAAAGTAGTAGGTCCGGCTTGCCCGCCTGTCATCCCGTATGTTGTATTATTAATACATATTGCAGTAACTTTTTCGCCTCTTGTCATTGCGTGTATTGTTTCAGCAATGCCGATAGAAGCTAAATCTCCATCCCCCTGATATGTAAATACAATTTTATCGGGTTTTGAACGTTTAACACCCGTTGCCACAGCCATTGAACGTCCGTGTTGAGCCTCAACGATATCAACATTAAAAAAGTCGTAAGAAAAAACACTGCAGCCGACAGAGGCTATACCTATTGTTTTTTCTCTTACACCGAGTTCATCCAAAACTTCAGCGACTAATCTTACTGCAACACCGTGGTCGCAGCCGGAGCAAAAAGTTATTTTAAAATCATCTCTAATTGAATCCGGTTTTTTATATACAAGCTGTTCCATATTTTTTCTCTGTTATTTCTCTGTAATAATTTTCTATTTGTTTATAAATTTCCTCAACAGTCATCATTACTCCTGCAGGTCTTCCGTAAAACCGGACAGGAATATTAACTGCTCCTGATATACTTGCTTTTATATCCTGAAGCATTTGACCACAGTTCAGTTCAATATCCAAAATTCCTTCTGCTTTTGATGCAATTTCCGCAACAATTTTTTCCGGAAAAGGATTTAACATTACAGGTCTGAATAAACCGACTTTTAAACCGTTTTTACGTGCTGTTTTTACTGCTGCTTTTGCTATTCTTGCTATACTTCCGAAAGCCGTAATAATAAGCTTTGCTCCCTCTGTTTCATATTTTTCAAAGAGATTTTCATTTAAAAGAATATTATTATACTTTTCAAAAATTTTTTCAACACGTTTTCTTAATGTTTCCTGTTCTCTTTCAATAGATGCAATATGACGAGGGGCTCTATTTTTTGCCCCATCCAGAGCCCATGATGATTGGTCTATTTCTTCAAAAGGATACTCACCTATAACAGCCGGTTCCATCATTTGCCCGAGCATTCCGTCTGCCAAAAGACAAACGGGAGTTCTATATTTTTGTGATACATAGAAACATTTATAAGTAAGGTCAATACACTCCTGAACACTTGAAGGAGCATACGTAACAATCTTATAATCGCCGTTGCCTCCGCCTTTTGTAGCTTGAAAATAGTCGCCCTGTGAAGGATATATATAGCCGAGTCCGGGGCCCGCTCTCATAACGCTGACAAGTACGCAAGGAATTTCATCCCCTGCTATAAAAGATAAACCTTCCTGCATTAAAGCAACGGCGCATGAAGAAGAAGAAGTCATTGCTTTAACACCCGTTGCACCGGCACCTAAGAGCATGCTTATTGCCGCAACTTCACTTTCTGCCGAAACATAGGCTCTGTTAAGCCTTGGCATTTCCGTACTTAAATATTCGCCTATTTCGCTCTGAGGAGTAATCGGATAAGCAAAATAACTTTGACACCCGGCTTCTATTGCTGCTTTTGCTATTGCATAATTCCCTTTTAATAATTCTTTTTTTCTCATCTGAATACCTTTTCAATTGCCATATCAGGACATACACGCGCACAAACGGCACATCCGGAGCAATTTTCATTTCCATTAAATTTGGCAGGGTAATACCCTAAAATGTTTACTTCTTCATCAACCTCTAAAACTTTTTTAGGACAAGAATCCACACATATATAGCATGCTTTACATCTATCCCTGTTTAAAACAATTCTACCCATGTAAATATATCCGTATAAATCTCTCCTTTTTATGTTACTACTTAAATATTATTTTTACCACTACTTTACAGAACTATATAAAAATTAATTTTTTATAAAATGTAATAAATATAATAAAGTGTTTCGTTTTGTAACAGAAGATGTTAAAAATATACTTTCATTGACAATTGTTTAATTTTACGTGCTTTAATTTTGTTGTATAATATTTTCATATATTAGCGGAGGAAATCTTTTATGACCGTAAAAGACTGGTTTGAACAAAGAAAAGAAATGCAGATAGCCAGACGAAATAAAGAAACAAGAATTGATGACAGTGTCGGTAATTTATGGGTCAAGTGCTATCATTGTAATGCACAGCTATTGAAAAAAGATGTTGAAGATAATCTTGAAGTATGCCCTAAATGCGGATATCACTTCAGAATTAATGCAAGAACAAGAATAAGCCAGCTTTTTGATGAAGGCACTTTTGAAGAGCTTTTTGGCAATATAACTACAGCAGACCCTTTAGAATTTTCGGATACTGAATCATATAAAAAACGAATTGCAACTGCAAGAGCTAAGACAAACATGAATGAAGCCGTAATATCAGGAATAGGTAAAATTGATGGTGAAATAACTGCAGCTGCAGTTATGGATTTTGAGTTTATGGGCGGTTCAATGGGCAGCGTTGTCGGAGAAAAGGTTACTCTTACAATGGAAGAAGCTTTAAAACGTAAAATTCCCATGATTGCAATAACCGCATCCGGTGGAGCCAGGATGCAGGAAAGTATTCTCAGTCTTATGCAGATGGCAAAAACAAGCTGTGCTGTTGCAAAGCTTAATGAGGCAGGTCTTTTATATATAACTGTTTTGACAGAACCTACCTTTGGAGGTGTTACGGCAAGTTTTGCAATGCTCGGTGATATTATTATTGCTGAAAAAGATGCTAGAATAGGTTTTGCAGGTAGAAGAGTAATTGAACAAACCATAAGACAAAGTTTGCCGGCTGATTTTCAGACCTCCGGCTACCTAATGAAATATGGTCAAATTGATATGATTTCTGATAGAGCAGGTTTAAAACCGCTGCTTGCAAGAATATTAAGACTTCATAAAAAGTCTTAGAACTTCCTTTTTTACATTCTGGGAAGAAATATAAGGATATACGGAGAGGTAAGTAAATATGACTATTTTGGAATTTGAAAAACCAATAGTTGAAATTCAAAAGAAAATACAAGAGTTAAAGGAAATAAGTGAGTCATCAGGTATGGATGTAACAGCAGAAATAGAAACTTTTGAAAGACAGGCAATGGAATACAAAAAAGAAGTATATGCAAGCCTGACTCCGGCACAAAGATTACAAATAGCACGTCACGCAGATCGTCCTACATTTTTGGATTATATAAAATTAATTACAACTGATTTTATCGAAATGCACGGTGACCGTGAAGGTATGGATGATCGCGCAATAATTGGCGGTATTGCTAAAATTGAAGATAAAAGTGTCGTTATATTAGGTACTCAAAAAGGTAAAAATACAAAAGAAAATTTGGTTTATAATTTTGGTATGCCCCAGCCGCAAGGCTATAGAAAAGCTTTAAGACTTTTTAACCACGCAAATAAGTTTAATATGCCGATTGTAACATTAATTGATACCCCTGGAGCTTACCCCGGAATGAAGGCAGAAGAAACTGCCCAGGGTACGGCTATAGCGGTTAATTTGCGGGAAATGGCAAAATTAAATGTTCCCGTAATTGCAATAATTACAGGTGAAGGCTGCAGCGGCGGAGCTTTAGGACTTGCTGTAGCTGATAAAGTTTATATGCTTGAACATTCTTATTATACTGTTATTTCGCCGGAAGGCTGTGCTTCAATTCTTTGGAGAGATGCTTCGCTGGCAGGTACTGCTGCCGAGGCTCTTAAAATAACAAGTGAAGATTTATTAAGACTCAATGTTATTGATGGAATTATAAAAGAACCTTTAGGCGGTGCTCACTGTGATTATGAAAAAATAAGTGATGATTTAAAAGAAACAATTATGCGCGCTATCTACGAATTACAAGATGTAAGTCCTAAAAAATTACGTGAACAACGATATAATAAATATAGAAGAATGGGAGTATTTTGTCAGTAAAAAATTATAATTTTTAGTAACCATAAATAATTCATTTTTTAACGGCATTTGAACCGAAAAGTGGTGCATTGTGTGTTATCATTTATCTGGTGCAATATGTATAAGTATATTCGCCCCAGTCATTCATTTCATAACTAGCACAGATGCCTGAACTTCTTCCTAATTCAATACATTGCATTAAACAATCATCATAAAAGGGAGTATACCACTCACTACAGGTTTCTATATCTGTATCAGGTTTAGCTTGATATTGAACTAAAGTATAACAAGTTCCACCATAAGTTGGATTTTGATAGTAAATTGAATAATTTTTAGAAACTAAAATATGCCCTTCTACTATACTATCATATAATTTTAAAATATCTTCTTCACTTAAATTTTCAATTAGATTAAAATCTTTCATGCCCGCTCCTTTTCTAAATCAATCCAACTGCCTAATTTTAAATTCCAATTTTTATCAAACTTTATAAATCCCGAATAAGGAGTGAAAGTAAGTTCGTTAAAATAAAGTTTATTGTGATAAATAAGCCAGTCAACACGAACAAAAGGAAAATCTTTTGAAAGTCTGCTTGATAAATCACTCCCTCGATATAATAAATCATCGGCATTTTCTTTTATTATTTCATTGTTTCCGTCAGGATGAAGTAATAAATCAATAAAATTAAAGTTCTCATCATAATAACAAATTTCTCTTTTGTGTTTATATTTAACATTTACAAATATTTTAGGCTGAGAATTAAAACAATAAACTTCTATTTCACGAGGGACAGTATTTATTTCATCTCTCAAAAGAGGTTCAATCAAAATTTTAGGTTTTATTTCCCTATAGTTTAATTCAAACCCGCCCCAAATCCAAAATTCTTGTTCCAGCCAGCCTGTAATGTTACGTCGTGTAATATCAACCAATCGTTTGTTTTTAAGATATTCTTCTTTATTTTTAATAATAAAATGCCACTTGCACCCATGGTTACACTTGATTACAAAGCTGTCGGGAAGTTTTTCAAAGTCAATTTTATCGAATAAGTTAGGAGTTAGCATTGAGAAGTTTGAAAACTTCTAATTCCTCATTTCTAACTATTTGAAGTGCAGGTTTTAAATATTCACTGCCTATTTTTTCTGCAACATAATCACGTACCTTGACTTTATCCGTGCAGTCACGCATTAAAGGAGTTATTCCATATAATTTTATCCATTGTATTTTCTGATTAAAGGTTTTTAATTTTTTCTTATTTATTTTATAGTTCCACTCTCCACTCTTAAAATTCCACTCTTTTAAAAGCGGCAGGTTTTCTCCTGTTTTAATCTTAAACAATTTCGCTAAATACTTAGGGTAATCGCTTTCTGAAAGAGTTTTAAGAAAATAATAATCCCACGGCGGGTTTCCTATTTTCTCCTTAAATAAATTTTTGAATATATTTATCATTAAATTTTCCTTAAAAAAAGACGGGTATAACACCCATCATCTTGGAATCATTAGGCGGTGATTCCGCCATAAATCCCACTGCTACGTAAATATAGTTTTTTTATTTCCACCTTTTTATTACATGGTTATTGTAACACCATAAATGATTATAAGTCAATCATTTTTTTTAAAATATATACTCATGGTGACCTTTTTTGTTATCAATTTAATTTTATACTAATCTTATGGAGAAATTATGATTTCGTTTGGTGTTTTTATTGGTAATAAAATTAAAAATTTTCGTATAGCAAATAATATTAAACAAGTTGAACTTGCCAATATGATTAATATGGAACCAACAAATTTAAGTAAAATTGAAAAGGGTATTCATTTCCCGAAAGATGAAACAATCAATAAAATTACAGAGGCTCTGAATACTGATTTGGAAACGCTATTATCTTTTGAATATAATAATGATATTTTATATAATAATAAAAAACAATTAATCAGAAATATAAATAATCTTTTAAATAATTCTAATTTAAAAGATATTCAGTTTTTCTACAAAGTTTTGTCTTTATACAACAGTACATTTCATTAATATTATATATAATTATAAATTCTTATTGTAAAATAGATACGGCAAAAGTATTTTGCATTGATTGATTTTTTAATAAAACCAAAAACTTGCAGTAACACTTTTAGTTTAATATAATTGATATATGAGAGTATTAGGAATAGACCCCGGGCTTGCCATTGTCGGCTGGTCTGTTATCGATATATCGGAAAACGAAAATATACTTCAAGCGTCAGGCTCAATACAAACGGATAAAAACAAAACCGATTCTCAGCGTTTATTAGAAATTGAAACGGATATGCAGACGGTTTTGGACACTTATAAACCCGATATTTCAAGTATTGAAAAATTATTTTATTTTAAAAACCAAAAGACTGTTATTCCCGTTGCTCAGGCACGCGGAGTTATTTTGTCCGTACTTGAAAAAAATTCAATTCCTATTTTTGAATATACACCTATTGAAGTAAAACAAATAATTACCGGTTACGGACGCTCACCAAAAAATGAAGTTGCCAAAGTAGTAGAAATGAGTATCAAATACAAAAAACTGCCAAAACTTGATGATACCTTGGATTCCATAGCTATTGCTCTTTGTTATTCACGTAATAATATGTATATTATGAAGGAGAATAAATGAACGATAAACAATTATTCAAAATAATTTGTATGAGTTCTTTTGTTACCGGTGTAATTCTCGGAATTTTATCATTAATTCCCATATTAACAGGAATGGCATTAATATCTGTAATGTTTGTATCTTCGCCTTTTGTTATTATCTATCTGTACAAATTAAACTTAATAAAAGAGCTTGATATTCCTAAATGTTTAATTATTGGCGGAGTAACGGGTTTTTTTGCTTTTATCGGATTTTCACTTATATATTTTCCTGTTTCATTTATTATGTATTTAATTTTAAAACTAAACTCATTTATTTGGATAAAAGTTATGTTTGAAAATATGGGATTTCTTATTCCTGCTGTTTGTTTAACGGCATTATTATGCGGATTAATGAATATGTTTTCAGCATTTATGCTTTTAAGTTTGTTTGATTATTTTAAATTCAAAAAGGAGGAATAAATGGAATTTAAGTCTAAAATAAAAACTATAGAGTGGCAGGGAGAAGTTTCAAAAGTAATAGACCAAACTATACTTCCGAAAGAATTTAAAATTGCAGATATAAAAACAGCAGAGGAAATGTATTCTGCCATAAAGAATATGATAGTCAGAGGGGCACCTGCTATAGGTATAGCAGGTGCACACGGAGTTTCGCTTGCTGCTATCGAGCTTTCTAAAAATATTTCCGATAAAACCGAATTTTTAAAAAAACTGAGAGAAAAAGCAAATTACATTAAGTCCTCGCGTCCTACGGCAGTTAATCTTGCCTGGGCAGTGGAAAAACAAATGGAATTAGCTTCAAATCTCAAAGGTTCTATATTTCAAATAACTGAGGCTTTAAAAGAAAACGGTATTAAACTTGAAAACGAAGATATTGAAATAAATAAAAAACTTGGCGATTATGGTGCGAGTGTAGTTCCAAAAGGAGCATCAATTCTTACACATTGTAATGCAGGTGCATTGGCAACGGTAGGATACGGGACTGCGCTTGGAGTTATAAGAAGTGCTTATGCAAAAGACCCTTCAATAAAAGTTTTTGCGGATGAAACACGTCCGAGACTGCAAGGTGCAAAACTTACAGCCTGGGAACTTACCGAAGATAATATCCCTGTTACTCTAATTACTGACGGTATGTGTTCTTACTTTATGTCTAAAGGTATGATTGATATGGTTGTAACCGGAGCTGACAGAATTGCTGCAAACGGAGATACCGCAAACAAAATCGGAACATATACTGTTGCTATTGCAGCGAAATATCATAATATTCCTTTTTACATTGCAGCTCCTCTATCTACAATTGATATTTCAATTAAATCAGGCAGCGAAATTCCTATTGAAGAACGTAATCACGAAGAGGTTACTCATATTAACGGGGATTTGATTTGTCCTAAAAATGTTAACATTATAAATCCTTCATTTGATGTAACACCAAATGATTTAATTTCCGGAATTATAACAGAAAAAGGAATTCTAAGACCTGATTTTAAAATATCGATACAAGAAGCCTTTAATAAATAATATTTATATGGAATTAAGCATTTTATCCATACATAATCGTGCTTTATCTGCTATTTTATTATCTATTAAAATTTCATTGGTTTCATTTTCCAGAACGTTATATATATCTTCAAGCGTATTATGTTTCATATTAGGACAGATTATATTATCATTTATAAGAATAAATTCTTTATCCTGCCTGTTAAGTCTGTTATCACGGATTAATCTGTCAACAACACCTTTTTCGGTAGCAATAACAAACTGCTTATTTTTGCTTTTTAAAGCAAATTCCATTATTTCTTTTGTAGAACCTACAAAATCGGAGAGCTTTGTTACTTCGCCATGACATTCGGGATGCGCAAGAATAAGTGCTTTGGGATATTTTTTTCTTGCATTTTCAACATCTTCAGCTCTGATTCTTAAATGAGTAGGACAAAAGCCATTAAAAGTAATAACTTCAACATTTTTTAAACTCTTTTGAACCCATTTGCCTAAATAAGTATCAGGAACAAATAAAACTTTATCAGTATTTAAACTTTTTATAATATCCAAAGCATTTGAACTGGTACAGCAAATATCACATTCCGCTTTAACTTCTGCTGTCGAATTTATATAACAAACTACAGGAATATTTTGATGTTGTTGTTTAAACAATCTTAAAGCATTAACATCTATCATATCAGCCATTAAACATCCCGAATTTAAATTGGGAAGAAAAACTCTTTTTTGAGGTGAAAGAAGCTTTGCACTCTGTGCCATAAAATATACACCTGCAAAAACTATGATATCAGCATTTGTTTTTGCTGCCACACGGCTAAGATAAAGAGAATCACCAACAAAATCAGAAACTTCATCTATTTCTATACTCTGATAACAATGTGTCAAAATGATAGCATTTTTTTGATGTTTTAATTTATTAATTTTTTCAACTATGCTCATAATAACCTTTTTTAAATTAAATTACAAGAAAATTATTAAGTCAAGTAAATGTGCTAGTTCATAACATATTAGACTAAATATACAACGAAAAGTATATTCTGTTGCATAAGTCTAAAAATTATTTATAATAAAGCATTAACGGCATGTCAGGGGATATAAAACGAAGCCAACTGCTATGTATATAAA
>CAJOJP010000069.1 GCA_905234915.1 Candidatus Gastranaerophilales bacterium | reverse complement strand
ATATTTATTTCTCTGTCAAAGATATAATTATTAGTTTTACAAGTTTTATGCACCAAAATATACTTTCTGATGTATATTAACTTTAATAGTCTAATATGTTTTTGAACTTAAACAGTTATTATTTACCGGATGTTATATTATCCCTGTAACTAAAAATTTGTATCTGCAATATAATCGACTATAAATTGCTTTGCCGTTCTTGGCGTTCTTATGCTTTTTAAAACTGCAAATTGTTCAGCTTTCCTTAAAAAATTATCATTAATTTCAATACAACAGTCAATCGCTAATTTTTTAACAATATCAAGATATTCATTCTTTGTAAGCATTGAAAATGTAAGCATTATTCCAAAACGATCCGATAGAGATACCATTTCGTCAATTGTATCGTTATAGTGTATTTCATTGCCTTCGCGGGCGGAAAAACTTTCTTTTACAAGATGCATTCTGTTCGTAGTTGCATAAATAATCGTATTTTTAGGTTTATTTGATAATGACCCTTCTAAAACGGCTTTTATTGCCGAAAAATTTTTATCTTCTTCATTAAATGAAATATCATCTGCAAAAATTATAAATTTCAATGGTAAATTACGAACAATTTCATATAATTCAGCTAAATATATGAAACTGTCTTTTGAAATTTGTATTATTTTCAAATTATATTGACTAAATTCATTTATAAGTGCCTTTACCGTTGATGATTTTCCGCAGCCTCTATCTCCGTATAATAAGATATTATTGGCTTCTTTCCCCTCCAAAAATGCTTTAGTATTATTAAAAATGACTCTTTTTTGATATTCATAATTCTTTAATTGTTTAAAATTTAATGCTTCAAAGTTTTTTACGGGTATTATTTCTTTTTGTTCATTAAATTTAAATGCTTTATAACAGGAAAAAATGCCATATCCGTTATTTTTATAGGATTTTATAATCTCCTCAAGATTGAAATTTACTGCTCCTTCAGTTGAAAACCCGGGTAAATGGTTAAGAATATCAATACTATCAGGATATTTATCGATTAAATGCTGCTTAATATTTGAAAATTTAAAATCAAGTAATCTATCAAACAATGAAAGCTCATAACCTGCCGTATCTAAAATCAAATTGGAGAAACAGCCTTTTGAAATTATGTTTTCATCTTTATAAATAAGATTTTTTATATAGTTATATAAATTTTGATTTTTTTCTTTTTTGTATAAAAGAGAAATAAAATCAGAATAAACTGTTAAAAATTTTTCAAAATCATTTTCATTAAGCGAAGAACAAACTCGAATAAAAGCAAAAACAACATTGTCATTTTTAACATTTTCAAAAACAGTTATAATTTTTAAAGCTGTCAATAAATTATTCATTAGAACTTGCCTGCAAAAACTTTTAATATTTTATTTTTAAATTTTGTTATAAAACTTTTATTAAAATTAACAAAATTACCTTTAAAATTACAATTAAGCATTCTGCAATACATTTTGCATGATTTTGTCAAATATCTGCAATTATGAGCATTTACGCTTTCCCATATTTCCTGAGGTTTATTTTCTTTTACATTTCCGACAGGTTCCATATTAAAACATAACCGCACGTTGCCGTAAGGGTCTATTGCATAATTTGTTGACCCTACATCACATTTTATTTCTTCCAATATATCATCAGGATTTTTAAAGAATACTTTCATTGCCTCTAACTGTTCAAAAGAATTATAAATAGAATGACCTGCACGTTTCATTTCAATAAGTTTATCAATTACTTCAATTGCTTTTTTTGACATATTGAAATACTTATTTCTCAGATTTTGAGGCATTTTGTAATTTTGAGTATTACAAGAGGTTTGAACATTGTAGCCGTGGAAGGATTCTTTATCATCTAAAAGCTGAAACATAATTCCGTTAATTTTATTTCTGGTCACAAATTCAACAAGCGGAATAATTTCATCAATATTTTCAGGAAACATAATAGTTGATATATTAATACCTAAATTTGATTTTTTTTCGTCGCGAAGCTTTTTTAAATTTGTAATAGCCTCAAGTGCTTTTTCATAAGCCCCATTTCTGCCCCTGGATAAATCGTGTATATTATGATTATTTATAGAATTTAATGATATATTAAGAGATTCTATATGAGAATTTATAATTTTTTCATATAAATTTTGAATACCAAAGGCATTAGTCATAGATGCAATTTTAATACCGAGTGAATGAGCATAATCTGAAAGTTCAAAAATATCAGGACGTAAAAAAGGTTCACCGCCCGAAAAACAAAACCAAAAACCTTCGCCAAGCCATGAGTGTAAATCAAACAGAACTTTTTTCCAATCTTCGGTTGAAAGTTCTTTATCTATAACATCAATTGAATTAGTTTTCCATTTAGAACATGTAATGCACTGCATCTGGCATCTGTCCGTAATATCAAATGTTATCTGCTGAGGTTTTTCGAGTGTTTCTTTCATACTGTATTCCTTCCAACAAAATAATATCAGTCAATATTTAATATTTCAATTAAATGTGTTATTTTATAAAATATTAAACTAAATATATAACAAAAAGTATATTGTGGTGTATAAAGTAAAGTTAAATCTTATCGAAGAAACAGCGAGGCTGAATATTTTTTGCATAAAATTTTTTATATAATATAATTTTATGTGAAGTTTTTGTAAGGATTGAATACAAGAAATAATGTTTAGACCGACATACAAAGAGTTAGAGCAGCTTTCGACAGAATATAAATGTCTGCCTGTTGCAACAGAGATATTTTCCGATATAACAACTCCTATACAGGTTTTAAGAATTTTAAAAGAGCAGGAGGAGCATTGCTTTTTATTAGAAAGTGTAGAAAAATCCGAAAAAATAGGCAGATATTCTTTTTTGGGCTTTGAACCTTTAATGGAAATAACCTGCCGGGATGCAGTTATGAAAATAAAAAGCAATACCGGCGAAAAAATAATTAAAACTCAAAAACCTCAAGATATTATAAATGATATTTTATCCGAATACCATAGTCCTAAGTTTGATTATCTGCCTAATTTTACAGGCGGACTTGCCGGGTATTTTGCCTATGATTTTATTAAATATTATGAACCTGAATTGAATTTAAACGCTTCTGATGATGAGCATTTTAATGATGTTGATTTAATGCTTTTTGATAAAATTATTGCTTTTGATAATATAAAAAACAAAATTATTTTAATTGTAAATGTAAAAACAGATAATTTAAAAGAAAATTATAAAAAAGCATTAAAAGAATTGGCGCGTCTAAAACATTTGATACAAAAAGGAAAGAAATACAAAATAAAAAAAGGCAGATTAAAATCTGATTTTAAACCTTTATTTAACAAAGAACAATTTTGCGCCATGACTGAAAAAGCAAAAGAATATATAAAAGAAGGTGATATATTTCAGGTGGTATTATCAAACAGATTTTCTGCCGGATATGAGGGTGATTTATTAAATACATACAGAACGCTGAGAACAATAAATCCTTCTCCTTATATGTTTTATTTTGGCAGTAATGATTTGGAAATTGCGGGAGCATCACCGGAAACGCTTATAAAACTTACAGATGGTCAATTATATACTTTTCCTTTGGCCGGAACAAGACCACGCGGTAAAACAGCAGAAGAAGATGAGCTTCTTGAAAAAGAACTGTTATCTGATGAAAAAGAAATTGCAGAACATAATATGCTTGTAGATTTAGGCAGGAATGATACGGGCAGGGTATCCGAGTTCGGTACCGTAAAAGTTGAAAAATATATGTCCGTAGAAAAATTCTCACATGTTATGCACATAGGTTCAACCGTAACAGGCAGACTTAGACAGGATAAATCACCATTAGATGCTTTAGGTGCTATTCTTCCTGCCGGAACTTTATCAGGTGCGCCTAAAATAAGAGCCTGCGAAATTATAAATGAATTAGAAAATAATAAAAGGGGAATATACGGCGGTGCTGTCGGTTTCCTTGATTTTTCCGGCAATATGGATATGTGTATTGCTATAAGACTTGCATATAAAAAAAATAATAAAGTTTTTATAAGAGTAGGAGCAGGTATAGTTTATGACAGCGTGAGTGAAAAAGAATTTGAAGAATGTATTAATAAGTCAAAAGCTGTAATAAATGCCGTAAAAACTTCCGAGAGGCTTTTATGATTTTATTAATAGATAATTTTGACAGTTTTTCTTATAATTTGTTTCAATTAATAGGCTCTTTTGAACCTGATATAAAAGTTGTAAGAAATAACGGTACAACAATTAAAGAAGTAGAAAAATTAAATCCGAAGGCAATTATTATTTCACCCGGACCCGGGAAACCATCAGAAGCGGGAATTTGTGAAGATGTTATAAAGTATTTTGCCGCTAAAAAGCCGATTTTAGGCATCTGCCTCGGTCATCAGGCAATCTGCGAGGTTTTCGGAGCATATATAACTTATGCTCCAAAAGTTATGCACGGAAAAACCTCTGTTATAAATATTGATAATAAATCTGAAATTTTTAAAAATCTGCCCGAAAAAATACAGGTTGCAAGATATCATTCTTTAGCTGCGGATAATAAAGAGTTTCCAAAAGAACTTAATATAATTGCTAAAACCGAGGATAATATCATTATGGCTGTTAAGCATAAAGATTATGATATATACGGACTTCAATTTCATCCGGAGTCAGTATTAACTCCCGAGGGAAAAACTATTGCTAAAAACTTTATGGAAATAATTAAATAATGATTTTAGAAACTTTAAAAATATTATCTGATAATAAAAATTTAGATACGGAAAAAGTAAGAGAAGTATTTAAAGAGATTACGGAAGGATATATTGAAGATATTCAAATTGCCGCCTTTCTCACTGCATTAAAGCTGAAAGGCGAAACAGCCGATGAAATTGCAGCCGCTGCTGAAGTTATGAGAACAAAATGTATCCGTATAAATTTAAAATCCGAAAAAACTTTGGATATAGTAGGTACGGGCGGTGATATGCGAAATACCTTTAATATTTCTACCGCTTGCGCTTTTGTTGCATCAGCAGGCGGTGTACCCGTCGCAAAACACGGAAATAGAGCCTTAACAAGTAAATCCGGTTCAATTGATGTTTTAGAAGCTCTTGGTATAAATGTTAATAAAACCCCGGAGGAAGAAATAAATATTTTTAACAAACTAAATATCTGCTTTATGTTTGCACAAAACCATCATCCCGCTATGAAAAATGTTACTAAAGTCAGAAAATCTCTGCCTTTTAGAACAATATTTAATATTTTAGGCCCGTTAACAAATCCGGCTTTTGCTTCTTCTATGTTATTCGGTGTTTATGATGAAAAGCTTGTCCATCTCTTGTGTGAGGCAATTTTAAAACTGGGAGTTCAAAACGTAATTGTAGTTCACGGTCATGACGGTATTGATGAAGCCTCTTTAATTGATTATACGGTAATTTCGGAAGGACGAGAGAGTAAAATCAAAGATTATAAAATTACACCGGAACAGTTTGGTCTAAAAAGATGTACAATAGCTGATATTGCAGGCGGAAATGCAGCTGAAAACGCACAAATAATTAAAGATATATTTTCTTTAAAAGAAAACGGTGCAAAACGTGATATTGTAATATTAAATACTGCTCTTGCTTTTTATACTTATAAAAAAGTAAATACTATACAAGAAGGAATTGATTATGCGAGGTACATAATTAATTCAAAATCTGCTTTAAAAAAACTGGAAGATTATATAAAACTTTCAAACGAGGCATAAATGAATATTTTAGAAGAAATTGCTTTCAAAACAGAAAAAAGAGTTGAAAATTTAAAAAAATCTGTAAATTATAATGCAGTAAAAAATAATGCTTTATCATTGGCAAATCAAACAGAACCGTTTTTATTTGAAAAAGCATTAAAAAAAAATACCGTAGCTTTTATATGCGAAATAAAAAAAGCATCTCCTTCTAAAGGAATTATAACAGAGGATTTCCCTTATATTGATATAGCAAAAGAATATGAAAGAATAGGAGCTGATGCTGTTTCAGTTCTAACCGAGCCTTATTTTTTTAAGGGAGAACCTGAATATCTTAAACAGATTTCTCAAAATGTAAAAATTCCAATATTAAGAAAAGATTTTATAATCGATGAAATACAAATATATGAAACAAAACTTATAGGTGCATCAGGCATGCTTTTGATATGTTCGCTTCTTGATAGCATACAATTGCGCGATTTCATTAATATAGCCGATAATCTCGGACTTTCCTGCCTTGTAGAGGCTCATACAAAAGAAGAAACAGAAACCGCTGTAAATGCCAATGCACGAATAATCGGTGTTAATAACCGTAATTTGAAAACTTTTGATGTTGATATAAAAAACAGCATAAATTTGCGAAAATATGTTCCTTCTGATATTATTTATGTTTCAGAGAGCGGAATAAACTCAAGAGAGCAGATTAAGGAACTTGAAAAAAATAACGTAAATGCCGTTTTAATCGGTGAAACCTTCATGAAATCAAAAAATAAAGCAGATGAACTTGCTTTTTTAAAAGGGCTGAAATAAAAAATGAAAATAAAAATATGCGGTTTATTCAGAGAAGATGATATTTATGCTGTAAATGAATTTCAGAGCGATTATATAGGTTTTATTTTTTATCCCAAAAGTAAAAGATATATAAATAGCGAAAAAGCAGCAGATTTAAAAAAAATATTAAATAAAAATATTAAGTCAGTCGGAGTTTTTGTAAATGAAAAAGAAGAAAAAGTTATTGAAATTGCAAAAAATCATATAGTAGATGTTATACAGCTTCATGGAAATGAAGATAATGAATATATAGAAAAAATAAGTTCTTCAACAAAACTTCCCGTAATAAAAGCATTTAAAGCAGACTATGACTTAAATAAAAATATAAAAGAAACAAAAGCAGATTATATTTTAATTGATTCCTATAATGAAAATACATTCGGCGGAACAGGTGTTTGTTTTGATTGGGGAGTAATCCCCGATGAAGTAAAAGACCGATTATTTTTGGCAGGAGGAATTAATATTTCAAATGTCAAAGAAGCAATAAAAAAAGTTAATCCGTATTGCATAGATATAAATAGCGGAGTTGAAACAAACGGATTAAAAGATAAAAATAAAATAGAAAAAATAATAAAATTAATAAAGGGTTATACAAATGAATAATACAAAATACGGAATATATGGAGGTCAATACATACCGGAAGTATTGATGAACGAACTCATAAATCTTGAAAAAGCCTATGAGTATTATAAAAATGATAAACAATATACAACAGAACTTAACGATTTACTTTCAAAATACGCAAATCGTCCCTCATTACTTTATTATGCAGAAAATATGACAAAAGATATTGCAGGTGCAAAAATTTATTTAAAGCGAGAAGATTTAAATCATACAGGTTCACACAAGATAAATAATGTACTGGGACAAGCTTTATTGGCAAAATATATGGGTAAAAAGCGCATTATAGCAGAAACCGGAGCAGGTCAGCACGGTGTTGCAGCCGCCACCGCAGCTGCACTATTAGGACTTGAATGCGAAATTTTTATGGGCAGAGAAGATACAATACGTCAGGCTTTAAATGTCTATAGAATGGAACTTTTAGGGGCAAAAGTCAACGCTGTAGAAACAGGAACTCAAACACTAAAAGATGCGGTTAATGAAGCTATGAGAGAATGGTCTAAAAGAACGGAAGATACACTATATGTCCTCGGTTCGGTAATGGGGCCTCATCCTTTTCCTATGATAGTAAGAGATTTTCAAAGTATAATAAGTAAAGAAGCACGTTCTCAAATACTTGATAGGGAAGGGAAACTTCCTAATGCAGTAGTTGCATGTGTCGGCGGCGGAAGTAACGCAATGGGAATATTTTATAATTTTATAAATGATAAAGATGTAAAACTAATAGGCTGTGAAGCGGCAGGAGAAGGAGTTAATACACAAAAGCATGCCGCAAGCATTACAAAAGGACGCGTAGGTATTTTTCACGGAATGAAATCAATCTTCTGTCAGGATGAATACGGGCAAATTGCGCCTGTTTATTCAATCTCGGCAGGACTCGATTACCCGGGGATAGGTCCTGAACACGCTTATCTTAACGAAATAAAAAGAGCCCAATATGTACCCGTAACCGATGAAGAAGCAGTCTGTGCATTTGAATACACGGCTCAAAAAGAAGGTATTATTCCTGCAATAGAAAGTGCTCACGCTATTGCCTACGGAATAAAACTCGCAAAAAAAATGAAAAAAGATGAAATAATAATAATTTGTCTTTCTGGTAGAGGTGATAAAGATGTCAGCTCAATAGCAAAATATAGAGGAAGGAATATAAATGAATAGAATATATAGCGCATTTGAAAATAAAAAAGCTTTCATAGGATTTTTGACAGCAGGTGACCCTGACTTGCAAACAACCGAAAACTGTATTATGGAAATGGAAAAAGCAGGTGCCGATTTAATTGAAATAGGTATTCCTTTTTCTGACCCAATTGCAGAAGGCAGCGTTATTCAAGCAGCAAATGTCCGTGCATTAAAATCAGGAACAAATTTGAATAAAATATTTGAACTTGTTAAAACTGTAAGAAAAAAAACAAATATTCCTCTGGTTTTTCTTACCTACATAAATCCTGTTTTTAATTACGGCTATGATAAGTTTTTTAAAACCTGCTCTGAAACGGGTATTGACGGCATAATAACTCCTGATTTGCCTTATGAAGAAAAAGAAGAAATAATTAAATTTTCGGAAAAATACGAAGTTCCTTCCATTTCTCTTATCGCCCCTACTTCAAAAGAAAGAATTAAATCTATTGCAAAAAACTCAAAAGGGTTTATTTATCTGGTTTCCTCTATGGGAGTAACAGGCATGCGTTCTGAAATTACGACAGATTTAACATCAATTGTAAAACTGATAAGAGAAACTTCAAATACACCTATAGCAATAGGTTTTGGAATAAATACTCCCGTTCAGGCTGTTAAATACTCACAAATAGCTGACGGAGTAATTGTAGGAAGTGCGATTGTAAATATAATAGGAAAATATGGAAAAAATGCTCCGTCTTATGTTTATGACTATGTAAAAACAATGAAAGATTCAATAAATAAGCCTATGTTCAAATAAGTTAACCATAAGATAAGAAGCAGGCTGTTCAATAGAACAGCCTGCTTTATTTATATATCCCTAATTTATTACTTTTTTAAAAATTCAGGAATATCAAGTATTCCGCTTGCGAACTTTTCTGCATTTTGTGTTAATTTAGGAGTTGAATTATTACTCATTGTTTGAGGATTTAAGAAATCAATTCCTTTTAACGCTGATTTATCTTCTTCTTTTTCTATTTTTTCCGATGAATTTTTCTTTAATTCAAAGCCTGTTGCAATAACGGTAATTTGAATTTCACCCTGAATATTTTCATCAATAACAGAACCGAAATGAACGGTTGCATCTTCAGATACAGCGTCGTGAATAACCTGAGCGGCATCAGTTACTTCATATAAAGTCATATCAGGACCGCCAGTAACATTCATAATAATACCGGAAGCACCATTTATTGAAGTTTCCAATAATGGAGAATTAATAGCTGCTTTAGCAGCTTCCATTGCTCTGCCTTCTCCGGTACCGCGACCTATACCCATTAATGCAGAGCCAGAAGATTCCATAACGCTTCTTACATCTGCGAAATCAACGTTAATCATACCGGGAACGGTGATGATATCAGAAATACCCTGAACACCTCTTAAGAGTATCTCATCAACGATATGGAAAGCTTCTCTCATTGTTGTTCTTCTGTCAACAACTTCAAGCAATTTATCATTAGGAATAACGATTAAAGCATCAACAGTTTCCTTTAAACGTTCAAGACCTTGCATAGCCTGATTCATTCTTTTTTTGCCTTCAAAGCTAAAGGGTTTTGTAACAACACCTATAGTTAAGGCACCCAATTCTTTTGCAATTCTTGCGACTACAGGAGCAGCACCGGTACCTGTTCCTCCGCCCATACCGGCAGTAACAAAGACCATATCAGCCTTTCCGATTGCATTTACAATATCATCTCTTGTTTCTTCAGCTGATTTTTCGCCTTTTTCAGGGTTTCCTCCGGCACCTAAACCGTTTGTTAATTTTGCACCAAGCCTGATTTTATTTTCAGATAATGACATATCAAGTACTTGTACATCTGTATTCATAGCCCAGAACTCAACACCTTGCAGTCCGGCTTTAATCATTCTGTTAACGGCATTACCGCCACCGCCGCCGACGCCGATAACTTTAATGTCCGCGGGGGTTCCGCCAATATATGCCTGTGTTGTACTACTATTGTTTGTTTCTTTCTTTCCAAAAATATCAGGAACAAAATTTTCCACTTGCTCGCCCTCTTTTTTACTAATCATGCTGTTATGCTATTAAGCACATTAACATAGTATTTTAAATAAAACAAATAGTAAAGAAAAAAACTTTTAAAATTTAATATATCTTATACTTTATTAATCATAATTCTTTATTTGCTTTGCCTACGGCAGCTGCTGCATTTGTTAAGTTTTGTGCAATATTATTATAAATTTTATTATTTTCTCCGAAGGGCACTGGAGCATTCATTAATTCATCGGCATTTTGTATTATATCATTCAGGGTTTCAACTGTTGCGTGAATTTTTTGTTCTTTATTTTTTAAATAAAAATAATTAATTAAAGGAATTTCGGTTAAAAAATAATCAAGTGATTTTTTTATTTTTTTCAAAAATATATTTGATTTTTTTTCCATAAAAAAATTTACCTGCATATTTTCACTGTTATCTTCCAATATTTCATCAGGTAAAAAATCTGTATCAATTGTATTTAGTCTTTTATTTTTTCTTTTTTTACGATGAGGTGAAGTTGTATTTTTTACTGCTTCTTTTGCTGTATATTCCGAAGAAAAAAAGTTTGAACCGTATATTTTATTTTCATTTTCTATCGGCAAATTTAAATTATTTCCGCCTGAAGCAGAATACATAGCAATTGGCCGGTTTAATCCGCTTGATATATCCATACAATTTCCCTTTATATAATTATATATTTGGGAAAAAATTTTTAACCCTTCATATAATGTATTTTTGCTTTGAAATAAACAAAAATGCATAAAAAAATATTCAGGCGGATACTTATAAGCCTGAATATTTTTTATTTTTAAGATATTATACGAAAAGGAATTAATTAAGGACTTTTTAGCCG
>CAJOJP010000068.1 GCA_905234915.1 Candidatus Gastranaerophilales bacterium | reverse complement strand
TCCCGTTCTTATCTTAAACAGTTTTGCCAAATACACAGGATACTCGATTTCTTCTAAATTTGCCAGAAAGTTATAATCCCATGGCGGATTACTTATTTTTTTATTTTTTAAATAATTTATTAACATTAATTTTCCTTAGCCATAAATTACTATAATGCAATTTAAGTTGTATTATAGTTTGACTATATACAACAGAATAATTTTTGTCAAGACTGAATTACAATATTGAAATGGATGTAAAAAGCGAAGTTAAAAGTTTAATTGCTAAAAAAGCAACAACATTAAAAGAAATATGCGAAAAATTAAGTATAGAAAAAAATGAAATTGTTATTCCTAACAATATAACCAATAAATTTAGGCGAAAAACAATAAAATTTGAAGAAGTACAAGATATTTTACGAATGCTTGATTATCATATAGAATTTATAGAAAACAGTAAAAATTCTCAAAAACTCTGCTGATAATCTAATAAAGTTACAGTTTTTGTTGTTTTTTTTTGTTTATATTAAAATTATAATTAATAGGTTTTGAGAATAAGGCGGTTATTATGAGTGAAACTACAAAAAAAGACTTTAAAGAAAGTATTAATTTACCTAAAACAACTCTTGAAATGAGAGCAAATGCAACGCAAAAAGAACCTGCAATCCAAAAATTTTGGGAAGAAAATCATATTTATGAAAAAATGCTTTCAAAAAGAAATAAGTCAAATTCTTTTGTACTTCATGACGGGCCGCCTTATTTGAGTTCGGATAAAATACACGTAGGTACGGCATTAAACAAAATATTAAAAGATATTATAAATAAATATAAATTTCAGCGGGGCTATTACGTTCCTTATGTTCCGGGTTATGATGCACACGGACTTCCTATTGAAAATGCGGTCGTAAAAAATATAAAAGGCGGAAGACATTCAATAACCGAAGGTGAATTAAGACAAAAGTGCAGAGAATATGCACAAAACAGCTTAAAAGGTCAGGAGGCTGCATTTAAAAGGCTTGGTGTATTAGGCGATTGGGAACATCCTTATTTGACTATAGCACCTGATTATGAAGCTGAACAGATAAGAGTGTTTGGCGAAATGTACAAAAAAGGTTATATCGAAAAAGGATTAAAGCCTGTATATTGGTGTGCTTCTTGTGAAACAGCTCTGGCAGAAGCCGAAGTTGAATATGCCGATCATACCTCGGTAAGTATTTATGTCCGCTTTAAATTTAATGAAAACGATAAAAATAAAGTATATTCTCTGATAAACGAAAAATCAGAGAAAAATTTATATGTTGTCATCTGGACAACTACTCCTTGGACTATTCCTTCAAATTTGGCTGTTTGTTTGAATGAGCGTTTGGAATATACTGTTTTTGAATATGAAAATGAAAGGTATATTGTTGCTGAGGAATTGTTAGACAGTTTCTTAAACGGTGTAAATTGGCAGGAAGAAAATATTAAAAAACTAGGGAAAGTTAAGGGAGTTGAACTTGAAAATATGAAGGCTTTTCATCCTCTTTATGCAAGAGAAAGCCTTATAATTTTAGGCGACCACGTTACGACGGATGCCGGTACAGGATGTGTTCATACTGCTCCGGGTCACGGACTTGAAGACTGGGAAGTCTGCCAGAAGTATAATATACCTACTTTTTCTCCGCTTGATTCAAAAGGTGAATGGCAGAAAAGCAGCGAATTTGATGATGAAGATTTAATAGGTGTGCCTTATTATAAAGGAAATGAAATTGTTATTCAAAAACTGGAAGCAAAAAAAGCACTGCTTGCTAAAGCAGATTTGGTTCACAGCTACCCTCACTGCTGGAGATGCAAACATCCTGTTATTTACAGGGCAACACCTCAATGGTTTGTTAAAGTCGATAAGTTTAGAGATAAAGCAATGCAGGCTATTCACAACGTAAAATGGATTCCCAATAGCGGTGAAAGCCGTATAGGCAATATGGTTGAAGGCAGAACGGATTGGTGTATATCGCGCCAAAGAGCATGGGGAGTTCCTATTCCTATATTCTATTGCGAAGATTGCGGTGAAGTTATTTGTAATGATGAAACAATTGAAAATATAGCCAAAATATTTGAAAAAGAAACTTCCGATGCGTGGGTAAATCATAGTGCGCAAGAACTTCTGCCAACAGGTTTTGTCTGCCCTAAATGCGGTAAAAATCATTTTATAAAAGAAAAAGATATAATGGATGTTTGGTTTGATTCCGGTGTTTCATGGCGCGCGTGTGTTGAAAAACGCTCGGAGGAACTTTGTAATCCTCCTGTTGATATGTATTTGGAAGGTTCAGACCAGCATAGAGGCTGGTTTCAGTCGTCACTTTTGACTGCTGTTGCAACAATGGGAACAGCTCCATATAAACAGGTACTTACTCACGGTTTTGTATTTGGCGAGGACGGAAGAAAAATGTCCAAGTCTTTAGGCAATTATATTCGCCCCGATGATATTATTAAAAACTACGGAGCAGATATTCTAAGACTTTGGGCGGCTTCCGTTGATTATAAAAATGATATTAAAATCGGTAATAATATTGTAGGTCAGCTGACCGAAATATTTAAAAAGACACGAAATACCGCAAGATTTTTACTCGGTAATTTATTTGATTTTGACCCCCAAAAAGATTACGTAGAATATGAAGATTTAAAAGCATTGGATAAATTTGCACTTCATAAATTAAATACCTTTATTTTAAATGTAACGGATGCTTTTGAAACCTTTGAATTTTATCGTTATTTTCAGTATTTACAAAATTTTGCAGCAGTAGATTTAAGTGCATTTTACCTTGATATAGTAAAAGACAGATTATACACAAGCGGTAAAAAGTCACTTTCAAGAAGAGCCTGCCAGACTGTTTTATATGAGGTTGCTCAGGCACTTACAAGAGTGCTTGTTCCCGTTATGCCTCATCAGGCAGAGGATATATGGCAAAATACACCTGAGTGCCAAAAGGGAGGTTTAGTAAGCATTCTTTTATCCGATTGGGCTAAAACTAATGATAAATGGAATAATCCCGGACTTGAAGCTGAATTTATAAAAATATTAAAAGTTCGTGAAATTGTTACAAAGGCAATTGAACCCTTGAGAGCGGAAAAGAAAATCGGAAGCTCTTTGGAAACAGCTGTTTATATTCAAACAGGTAACCCTGAACTGCTAAAAAAATATGAAAAAGAACTTTGTAATATATTTATAACCTCGCAGGCATATATAGTGAATACAAAACCTGATGAGGTAATGAATGAATACAGCGAAGACAATTACAAAATTTTTGTAACTAAAGCTCAGGGCGAAAAATGCGAAAGATGCTGGAAGTATAGGCAATTAGGTTCAAATAGCGGATATGAAACAATTTGCGATGATTGCTATAATGCCGTTACGGGAAAAGACTAAAAAAGCTTAAAATAATATACAACAAAAATTTAGTTTTCTTTATATTATTGTTTAACTCTTTGTTTTTATGTAGATTTTATGTAACAAATTGTAAATTTGTTGCGCAAAATTCACCATCTAGACCTAAACAAGGAATTAATTTGGAAAGTTTAAAGTCAAAATTAGTTAATGGCGGTAAACTTTCTAAAGAAGAATTTGGTGTAAAAATCAGCTTCTTTCTTGTTCTAATTTTATTAAACGCTGTTCAAAATTCTGCTGAATTTTATCAATTTGACCTTCGACATTATGCATTCTTTTATTTAAATTATCGAGATTTTTTCCTAACTCCACATAATTATCATATAAAACATAAGATAAATCTTTTATATCTTTGTATAAATTTTGAGTTTCAGCGTTGATTTTATACCATGATTCATCTTTTATATTTTTATCAGGCAAATTTGTACTATTATCAAAATTTTCACTAACTGTTAAAAATCTTTTCAGGCATGTTAATTCTTGTTTAAAGTCATTTATATTTTCTTTTAATGAAGATATTTCTTCATTGATAATTTTTTGTTCCGATAAATTATTTTCTATTTCTCCTAAACGTGTTTCAATATAAAAATTATCGGTTATTTCGCTGTGGAGTCTGTTTTCTATTTCTCTTACATCAAGATATTCATTAAAAATTTTTTGAGTAAAATTTTCAAACGTATTATTTACAACAAGCAAGTAACCTTTAAAATGATAAACTGTCTTCCAATACCAATCATCAGGATTTTCAATTTCTAACCCCAGAAAAACATTTTTCATCAAAAAGAAAAATTCCCTGTGATAATTTTCTTTCATTAATATATATCTGTGAAACAAGTCATTAATAATCCAGCCCTGAATTTTTTGTTTAATATCTTTCAGATACGAAACATTTTTAAGTTTTTCGTAAGTTAAAGAAACCATTGTAATACGGTCTAAAATTTTATTATTAAACTGAACCATTGTTGAATTTTTACGGTTAATTCTGTAATAATAAAGAGTTTTCCAAACAATATTTATTTTTTGCGCTTTAGAATAAGTACCGAAGAAAAACGGCAAATCTTCATAAATAAAGCCTTCCGGAAATTTTTCTTCTGTTTTCAATAAAAAATCCCGTTTATAAATTTTATTCCATAGTGCCATATTTATATCTAAAATTTCATTTTTAGTATTTTCTGCCGAGAAAACTTTATTTTCAAATCTTTTTAATATATCAAGCGAATAGTAGTCCGATGAAATATATTGGGCGTTTATATCATCATATTCTTTTACCCGGCACATTGTAATATCAGTATCTGCATTTATTGCAGCGTTATAGAGTTTTTCAAACATATTTTTTTCAATAAAATCATCGCTGTCAACAAAACCTATATACTCTCCCTTCGCAATTTCTATACCGCGGTTTCTTGCAAAGCCCTGACCTTTTCTTTCTTTTAAATCAATTATTTTAATTCTGTTATCACCGTTAATATAACGCTCAATCTTTTCTCTTGATTTATCAAAAGATGCATCATTTATTAAAATAATTTCGATATCTTTTAATGTTTGATTTACAACACTGTCTAAACATTGTTCAATATATTGTTCAACATTATTAAAAGGTATTATTATCGAAACTTTAATCATATTTATCCGCCGTTCAGTCTTTTTTCAATTTCGTCAAATTGAAAATCCATAATTCTTTTCAAATTTACGTATCTGAATATAATTTCTTTTTCTAATTTTTTTAAATTTTCATTTATTTCATCATTTTCATTTTTTTTGTTATCAACTTCTCTTAGTATTTTTTGGTCTGTAATTTTGTTATTATCATTTAAATTTTGTTTAAATTCTATTTTTAATTTATTAAGCTCTGAATTAACAAAATCATAGGTTTTCCGAATTTCGTTCTGAATTTGGGTAAAATTTTTTTCTATTAAAGATTTCATAGAGTTTTCAAGAATTTTCATACGTTCCTGATTTTTCCAATCTTTATTATAAAATTCTTTTTCAAGTGCATTAAATCTTTGAATTATATCATAAGTGCTGTTTGAAAGGGTATCGGTATTATTTCTGTTAAATTTATCAAATTCGATAAGAATTTTTTGCCGTAAATCTTCAGTATATTCAGCATAGTGAGATAATTCCTTTTTAACTTTATCTTCCACAAGAGAAGAAACATCTCTGTCATTTTCAATAAAAGTACGCCTGTATAGGTAATTATTTTTTATTTCTATATTATTATTTTCCTGCAAATCCAGGTAAGCATTTCTAATAAAATCAGGTGTAACAATTTCGTTATTTTCTATAAAAATAATAAACTCTCCTTGAGCAATTGAAAGTCCGGCTCTTTTTGCCGATTGGAAATCAATACCGTTTGGTAATGATAATAATTTTATTCTGTCAATTTTTTCTGCCTGTTCTTTTGCAATATTTTCGGCATTATCTTTTGAACCGTTATTAACGCAGATAATTTCCATATTTGTAAATGACTGCTGCATTGAACTTTGAATGCAGTCATATAAATTATTTTCGTTATTATATACAATTATTAGCGATATTTTAGGATTATTCATAGCTTATTTCTTCTTATAGAATTTTTCTTTAAATTTTTGAAAAGGAGTTTTTTTCATTTCTTCTACAAATTTTTCTAACATTAAATTCATATTACATAATTGATTTTCCATATCAATTAATTTATGCTCATATTTTATTCTCTGTTCATTTAACTTATTTTCAAATTCTGATTTTACATTATTAATTTCAATTGAAAATTGCAAGTTTTTTTCTTCAATAATTTTTTTAAAATTTTCTCTTAATAAATCAATGGCATCTGTTTTAACCAGAGTAGAAATTTCTTGTTTCAGATTTGTTATTTGCCCGTCAATTTCAGCATTTATATTATAAATATCAGTAATTTTATTATTTAAATTAATTTCTATATTTGAACCTGCGTTTTTTAATTCGTTATAAAGGTTTGATACATGTGAATTTGTATATGAATATATCTCACTAAATTTTAAATCAGTTTCTTTTGTAATATTAATTTCTTTTTCTTCTGCTAAATTTGAAGTAAACTTATAATTTTTTGAAATTTCATCATATACTTTAGAAACTTTACCGTCTGTTTGAATGTTAACCATTCCAATTTGGTTATTAGTATAGTCGTAACATTTAGTTACATTATCGGAAATATTGTTATATACTTTAGAAATTTTTTCATCAGTTTTTATATTTATTAAATTAATCTGTTCATCGGTATAATTATAACTTTTGTTAATTTCTTTATAGCATTTATCTAAATCTTTATCATCAACATTTAAAACAATATTTGTGACACTGCCGCCGATATTATCTTTTAATTTTTTCCCCGAAGCATTTAAGAGATATTCAAAAATTTTATTTTTAAACGCGGTTAAATTTAAATATTCATAATATAAATTATAAATTTCACTTTCAAACGGTATTAACCAGGGTTTAAAGCGTCCTGCCAAGTGTATAATAACAGCTTCTGAGGCATTTTTTTTATCAATATTTTCATATTGAAAATATTGATAATTCCATTTTTTGGAAACCTCCTTAATATTGCCTGCCAAAACAGAATTAATAATATCCTGATCCTGCCATAAAATTTTATCGGAATTATTTTTTGCATAACTAAACAATTTATTTTTTATATCATTACTTCGCCAATAATCAAGATTAATAAGCATGACACCGGCATTGAAATATTTATTGATATTAAGCCTTAATGCGTTTTTTTCCGATTCCGCATCTAAAACCATAATTGCTGCATTACCATCAAAATTTTGGTTAATTAATTCTTTTAAACTGCTTCTTACAATAACATCACAATCAAGATAAAGAATTTTATTTAAATCATTAAGTAAATCAGGAAGCAAGAATCTATAGTATGTGGGTAAAGTCACGTGATAATCTTTGTAGTTTTCGCTTTTATTACAAAGCAGGGGGCAATCACGAAAGTCCTCCTCCTTCATTTTAATATACCTGATATTAAAATTTTTTATATTTTTTAATATATTAATTTCGGCTTTATTTTTATCACTAAGTCCTCCGTCTAGTATGAAAAAATTAAAAAATTCATCTTTGTCAGAATTAGTCAGAACAGAAGCAACGGAAGCGCAAAACTGCTCAACGTAATTAAAGTCTAAACTGTAACAAATATTATATTTCTGCATTTGAATTATCCAAAACTGCCTTCTTTGATTGTACAATAAGTACAGTAAAAAAGACACTGATAATATAAAATATTAAAGTATTTAAAAAAAATGCCGACATGCAGTATATAAAAAATACAACAAGGTAAGAAGGTAATGGAAATATCAACCGATGCGGAATTAAAAAAAATAGGACTGGAACTAATGTTTCTTACACCCGAGAAATGCTCTCGTTCAGAGGGAATATCTGCGGTTGAGCTGGCAAAATTACTTGATATTCCGCTTGAAACAGTAAAGAAAAAATTAAAAATATTGTTAGAACGTGAAATAATAAGAGTTTACGGAATAAATCCCAAATTATGGAAATTTGATGAATATCAATTTCAAAAAATGGATGAAGAAGATGAAGTATATAAACTTTTATGTAATTTTGACGATGTGGATTTCGACAGGTATTTCTCTTATAACTAGTAGAGCGTTCCTTAAATAATTGGACTTTTTGAAATAAAAAACGAAAAAAAAGAAAATACTTTGAGGAGCATTGAGCACGCGCATTTCTTTAATTTTTTATCAATAATAAAAAAATAGCTGGTGCGGCTTAAGAAATAAGCGGGTGTAACAGCTCCGAAAAGTGTTTTCTTTTTGCAGTATTCTAAAATTTAGGAAATAAAAAGTCCAGTTAATTACAGAACGTTCTACTAGTAGAATGTTCGGTAAATAAATAAACTAAATAAAATAAAAATATTTTTAAATCTGATTTATTCAAGCGAATTGACAGAAACAAGAATGCTTGAGCCAAAGTTTCGCTCCAGAGTTTGAATTAAATCATTTGTGGTATTCAGCCAAAAATTTGAAGATGCCAGAATTTTTGTGTTGTCATCAATACCGTTAGGCTTTATAACCAGAGGGTCATTACCTTTATGCGCAGATATTAAATCTTTTATGGCTACAATTTTTTCAAAGGGCAATTCCTCCTTAAATACAATTGTAACAATATTACTGTTTTCAACGGGTTTTACAGCTTCAACTATCAGCTGAATGTTATTTTCATCTTTTTTTTGAAATTTACCCGATAAGATAACTTTTTTTTCAGCTTCAATAAGTGAATTAAATTTTTCAAGCGTTTTATGAAAAGCTACAAACGGAATTTCGCCTGTTAAATCTTCTAAAGTTCCAGATTTTAAAAATTTTGAAGGATCTTTTTTTGTAGGTATTGTACGAACCGATGTAATTAATCCGCAGATTGTTATAAAAGTATCATTTTCAACTTCTTCAAGGTCATTGACATTATGCGTAGTTAAAAACGGTAATTTATCTCTTATTGATTCTAACGGGTGACTTGTGACATAAAAACCGAGAAGTTCTTTTTCAAATTCCTGAATTTCTTTATCCGTAAATTCCTCATCATTTCCGAAAAGTTCAAATTTAGTCATTTGATAGCTGCTGCCGCCAGAACTGCCGCCTAAAGCCGCAAACAAACTTACCTGTCCGAGTTCTTTTGCTTCTGTTTCTTTTGCGGCGGCACTTAATAAGTTATCAATATTATTAAAAAGTTTTTTCCTGCAAGGCTCAAGTTCAACAAATGCACCTGCTTTTACTAAATTTTCCATTGCTTTTTTATTAACTATGCGCGGATTAATTCTTTTAGCAAAATCGGCTATCGTTTTAAATTCTCCGTTTTTGGATTTCTCCTCGGCAATTTCCGATAATACAGCATCACCTATTCCTTTTATCGAATTTAATCCGAAACGTATATTATTTCCATCAGGGGTAAATTCGGCATTTGATTTATTAATATCCGGTGCAAGAACCTTTATTCCCTGCTTTTGAGCTTCCGTAATATATAATTGGATTTTATCCATATTATCTTTTGAGTTTGTAAGCATTGCACAAATATATTCAACGGGATAATGAGCTTTTAAGTAGGCTGTTTGATATGAAACAAAAGCATAGCAGGCACTATGTGCGCGGTTAAAACAGTATGCCGCAAAGCTTCCTATCTGGTCAAAAAGTTCTTTTGCATCCTCTTGTTTCATGCCTTTACCTATACATTTTTCGATAAAAGGACCTTCAAGTTTTACAAGGTCTTCAGGATGCTTTTTTGCCATAATACGGCGTACACCGTCAGCACCCCCGAGTGTAAAATCAGCAAGCACCTGAAAAATTTGCATAATCTGTTCCTGATATACAAGAGTTCCGTAAGTATCTTTTAATATATCTTCTAATGCGGGATGAGCATAAGTTATTTGTTCTTTTCCGTGTTTTCTTGCAACAAAGTGTTCTACCATGCCTGAACCTAAAGGTCCGGGTCTGAACAGTGCAACTAATGCGCCTAAATCTTCAAAAACCGACGGTTTTAAATCCTTTACAAGTTTTTTCATGCCTGCCGATTCTAACTGGAATACACCGTCAGTATCGCCTGAAGCAAGCATTTTATATGTTAATTCATCATCTAAAGGTATATGATTAATATCAATGTCAATTCCGTGTCTTTGCTTTATCATATCTAAGGTTTGAACAATGATTGTAAGGTTTTTCAGCCCTAAAAAGTCCATTTTTAAAAGACCGACTTTTTCGCAGTCCTCTTTAGGATATTCGGTAATAACATTTCCTTCTTTTGCATATTGAACGGGAACGATTTCGTCTAAAGGATAGTGAGAAATAATAACGCCGGCAGCGTGCATGCCCGTATTTTGTTTAAGTCCTTCTATATTATGGGCTTCATCAATAATTTCACGAATCAAAGCATCTTCATCATAGACTTTTTTAAAATCCGGAGAAACCTCTAATGCTTTATCTATAGTCATTCCGACTTCTTGAGGCACATAACCGCTGACTTTATTTGAAATTTCAAACGGTAAATCCATTACCCTTGCAACGGCTTTTATTGCAGCTTTAGCGGATAATGTACCGAAAGTTATTATCTGACAGACTTTATCTTTACCGTATTTTTCCGTTACATAGTCAATAACTTTTTCACGTCCGTCGCCAAAATCTATATCGACATCAGGCATGCTAATACGTTCAGGGTTTAAAAATCTTTCAAAGAATAAATGATTTGCAATCGGGTCTAAATCAGTAATTCCGAGGGTATAAGCAACGAGTGAGCCTGCTGCCGAACCTCTGCCCGGACCTACCGGTACTCCGTGGGTTTTGGCATAATTGATAAAATCCCAAACTATTAAGAAGTATGCATCATAGCCCATTTTATGTATAATTTCAAGTTCATATTTATAACGTTCTTCAAGCTCGGGTGTTATTTCCTTATATCGTTCTTTAAGACCTTTACGTACAAGATACAGCAAATAAGATTCAATTGTATGATTAGCCGGAACATCAAAAGAAGGAAGAATACTTTCTCCCATTTTTATTATAACGTGGCATTTATCTGCTATTCTTGCAGTATTTTCAATTGCTTCTTCAAAAGTTTCACGTTCAAGCCATTTAAAAGATTCTCTTAATTCTTCCGGTGTTTTGACGTAAAATTCTTTATTAGGAAATTTAAATCGGTTATCTTCATTTTTAAGTGCATTTGTTTGAATACACAAAAGCGTATCATGCCATGAAGCATCCTCTTTTCTTAAATAATGGCTGTCATTTGTTATAACCATAGGGATATTGAGTTCTTTTGCTATTTCAATCAAAGAAGGATTAGTACGTTTTTGCTCGTCAAGTCCGTGGTCTTGGAGTTCTATATAATAATCTTCACCGAAAAGATTTTTATACCATTTTGCAGTTTCAACCGCCTTTTCTTTATTACCGTGAATAAGTTCCTGTAAAACTTCACCCTGTAAACACGCACTAAGACATATTAATCCTTCTGCATGTTTTTCAAGAATTTCTCTGTTTATTCTGGGTTTATAATAAAAACCGTCAATATGAGCAATGCTTACGAGCTTTACAAGATTTTGATATCCTGTATTATTTTTTGCAATTAATACAAGGTGATAAAGTGTTCTTTCGTTTTGATTTTTTTGAGTTATATCGCCATGAAATATATAAAACTCACAGCCTAAAAGAACTTTAAATTCAGCGGCTTTACCTTCACGATATAACTCAATTGCCCCGTACATAACACCGTGGTCTGTTACTGCTACGGCATCAAAATTATTTTCTTTTGCAAACTTAATAAGTTCTTTTTGTCTTATTGCACCGTCAAGCAAACTGTATTCGGTATGTACATGCAAAGGCACATAACGCATATTCCATTCCTTTGTATCAACTGTTATGTTTACTGTTATTAATTTATCACAGTATTATTTTTATTGTAAATATTAAAATAATAATATTAATTAAAAATTAATGCGTTCTTTTTCTACCACTAAAGGTTTTTTATCTATTCTCGTATATATAGCCGAAATGTATTCGCCTATAATGCCGAAACAAAACATCTGAACAGACCCGAGAAACATTATGCTTATTATTATAGGCGCAATACCGAAAGAAAAATTATTCCAGTTTATTAATTTCCATATTAAATATGTAACAGAAAGTAAAAATGTAAATATAGACATAATAAAACCGAATATTGCCATAAATCTTAAAGGAAATTTACTGTTTTTAACTATTCCCGTAGCTCCGAGATCGTATAAAGTATAAAAATTATTTGCGGAAATTCCTTTTTCTCTTTTCGGCTGATTAAATTTTATATAAGCACGTTCGTATCCGGCTTCACATATAAGCCCTCTGTAATAAGGATAAGGATCATCAATTTTCTTTAAGAAATTTACGATACATTTATCTATTAAGCCTGCCCCCGTGCAATTTTGAGCTAATTCAACACCGTTATCGGCAATAATATTTAGAACTTTATAATAAAATTTTCTTATAAAAAACATAAAGGGATTTTCATTACTGGTATCTTTTTGAAGTAACACAACCTTATACCCTTCCTCCCATTTTTTTATAAGTTCAGAGATTAATTCCGGAGGATCTTGTAAATCAGAGGCTATACAAATAACGGCATCACCATTTGCCGATAAAACAGCATTAAACGGAGATTTAATATGTCCAAAATTTCTTGAATTAATGATTATTTTAAATCTTTTATCTTTTAAAGCTATAGTTTTTAATTTTTCTGCCGTATTATCTTTAGAACCGTTATCTGCTAATATATATTCAAATTCATATTTATCTTTTAATTTGTCAAATTCGGCTGTAACTCTGCTGTATAGTTCGTCTAAATTTAATTCTTCATTATAGCAGCTGGAAACAATGCTAATTTTTTTCATAATTACTTCCTCTGAATACATAATATTTTTGTAAAAGAAAACTAATAACAGCCATAAATCCCGTTAAGACAAAACCGGCAACATAAAGGTTATATCCCGATATTTGGGAAACTTTTAAGCCGATAATGTTTAACAGCATTATTATTAGATATATTAGCACAAATTTTAATAAAAGTTTGTTATTTTTATTATGGAAAACAATTGTACCTGTTGTTTTAAAATTAAATAATATACCTGCAATTGTAGATATTACTACCGCAAGTGCATAATGAACTTTTATAAAAATTAAAAAAGCCCAAAAGCAATATCCAAAAAGCGTATTTATTATACCCACCAAAATAAATTTCAGAAACAACATGGAATAATTGTATCATAATTTATTATTTTTGCTTAATTTTCTTTATAGAAGTTATTATGAAAATGTTCCATTAATTTTGCAGCATATTCAAAACCTTGTTTGCTTTTTTCGTGAAGCTCCTTATAACCGCCTTCTTTATACGACTCATCCGCAAAGACAGGTATTTCGGCACCTATCGTATTATAATTATCTAAATTCATATTACCGTCAAATTTACCGTCGGCATTATCGATTACGGATAGATAAGAAGCATATTCATCTGCGGTTATTCCGTTTTTACCATCCATATCTATCATTTTATATATTGAATTTGCAGATTTTTCATCAAGCTCGGAATTTGTATTCATAAAGGCTTTAATGTCAATATTTTGATTTTTACCGAAAGTATCAACGTATTGTTTTGAAAAATTCAGTATATTTTGAGCTGTTTCTTCTTTTGTTTCGCCCTGTTTTGCATACTGAATTGTCGAATCTTTATCAGTTTGATTTGTCCATTGGTCAAATTTTTGAACATCAGTCAAATTTTCATTTTGTTGATTATCATCTGAAGATGAAAAATTATCAGGCAAATCAAAGCTAATATTTTGTCCTGCAAATATCAAATCAGGATTTTCAATTTTATTTGCACTTGCAATATCAATAACTTTATTTGCAATATCTGTATCATCAGTTAATTTAAAATTATTTTTGGCTATATTCCAAAGAGTATCACCTTTTTGAACAGCATATTCCATATATATCTATATCCTCCCATACTGTAAATAAGAAAATAAATAAAAAAAAATTGCCTTTAAAAACCTTGGAATTAAATTTTTGTTACAAATGTATTTTGAAAAGGACTTTATTTTTAGGTGTAAACAACCGGCAGATTGTATTTTCTATACAAATAATAACAAATACTATTTATGCAAAAGCAGTATAAAAAAATTTAGTTATTAAGTGTAATGAATACGCATAAAAAATAATTTATTATAAGAGAGTAAATCCTCAACTCTTCTGATTGCTTATTCTTAGTGCTCATCCCCTCTATTCAGAGGGGTTTTTTTATTGAGGCTATGTTTTATGTATAATAATTCTGTAAATTTTTATTGAAAGGCTTTTTATGCAAAAAGAAAATTTAGTATCAGGTATGCGTTCAACGGGAAAACTTCATTTAGGGCACTATATGGGAGTTATAACAAACTGGGTTAAATTACAGGAGGATTATAACTGTTTTTATTTTGTTGCTGATTGGCATGCTTTGACTACGAAATTTGATAAAACGGAAACATTAAAGCAAGATAAAATTGATGTAGTTTTGGATTGGCTTGCCTGCGGGATTGACCCCGATAAGTCAACAATTTATTTCCAGTCAAAAGTTTTACAGATTGCGGAATTGCATTTATTATTGAGTATGATAACACCGAATAATTGGGTAGAGCGTGATCCTACACTTAAAGATATGGTTAAAATATTAAAAAATAAAGATGATGATACTTCGAGCAATATGCCGCAAATGAGCTACGGACTTTTAGGCTACCCTGTACTTATGTCTGCCGATATTATGGCTGTAAACGGTGCTGTTGTGCCTGTCGGTAATGACCAATTGGCTCATCTTGAAATAACAAGAGATATTGCAAGAAGATTTAACAATATATATAATACTCAATTATTCAACGAGCCCAAGCCTAAATTAACGGAAATCCCGCTTTTATGCGGTATTGACGGTCAAAAAATGGGTAAATCTTTTCATAATGATATTAAAATATCGGATACGGAAGAAGATACATCAAAAAAGATAATGCAATGCATTACAGATAGATCAAGAGCTCGTAAAAATGACCCGGGACATCCTGAGCAATGTGAAGTTGCATTTAAATATTATACGGTTTTTGCCGATAAAAATACGGTCAAACAGGTTGAGTGTGAATGTAGAGAAGGAAAACGCGGCTGTATGGACTGCAAAAAACAACTCGGTAAAATTATAAATGAAAAATTTGCACCTATTCGTGATAAACGAAAAGAGCTTGAAGCTGATACTGATAGAGTTTATGATATTATTTCCGAGGGCAGTAAAAAAGCTGCTTCAGAAGCAGAAAAAGTTCTGCAAAAAGTGCGTGAAGCAGTTAATATTTAGAGGTTTGAATGTCTAAAATAAGAGTGCTTACTATTTTCGGAACACGTCCTGAAGCCATAAAAATGGCACCTCTGGTAAAAGAAATTGAAAAAAATTCTGATACTTTGGAAGGGTTTGTTTGTGTCAGTGCTCAGCACAGGCAGATTTTAGATCAGGTTTTAGAACTTTTTCAAATAAGTCCTGATTTTGACCTTGATGTAATGCGTGAAAATCAGAATTTATGGTCGCTTACAAGCGACATTTTACTGAAAACAAAAGATGTAATAGCAAAAGTAAATCCGGATATTGTACTGGTTCATGGAGATACAACAACTTCTATGGCTTCGGCTTTATCGGCATTTTATGCAAAAGTTCCCGTAGGACATGTTGAAGCCGGTTTAAGAACTTTTAATAAATATTATCCGTTTCCCGAAGAAATTAACAGAGTTTTTACTGATAATATTTCTTCATACCATTTTGCGCCTACGGATAAATCATGTAAAAATCTTAAGAATACGGGAATACCTTCCGAGCATATTTATAAGACAGGCAACACCGTTATTGATGCACTTTTATATACCGTAAAAAATCATAAAGAACAGCCAAAAGGATTAAACTTAAATCCTGATTTAAAAACAATTTTATTGACTTCCCACAGACGTGAGAATTTTGGTGAACCTGTCAAAAACATTTGCGCTGCTGTCATTGAGCTTGTTAACAATAATAAAGATATAGAATTTGTCTGTCCCGTTCATCCTAATCCTAATGTTAGAAAACCTGTATATGAACTTTTATCAGGCAAAGAAAGAATACATTTAACAGACCCGTTAGAATATGCACAATTTTGTACATTAATGAAAAAATCATATATTATATTAACCGATTCGGGCGGTGTACAGGAGGAAGCTCCGTCACTCGGGAAACCTGTTCTTGTTTTACGTGATACTACGGAAAGACCCGAAGCTGTTGAATATGGTACAGTTAAACTTACCGGTACAAATAAAGAGAAAATAATTTCTGATGTTCAAAATTTATTAGATAATAAGTCTGCATACAAGAAAATGGCAGAAGCCGTTAATCCTTACGGTGATGGTTTTGCGGCAAAAAGAATTGTTAATGTTTTACAAAGCAGCCTTCATCACTAAAATCTGTTTTTTCATCAAAATCATTATCAATACCGTCAAAGCAAGAGCCGATTGATTCTTGTGATTCTGCCTGCGGGTCAAAAAATTCATACTTTTGGGGAATTTTATTCCATAAATACATAAAAGTGGAACGCATAAATTTTGCTGTATCTTCGCTTTCTATAATTAAAACATTTTCATCATTTTTTGAGTTACCGCTTTTGGTAAAATTCATGGAACCTATTACGGAATATTTATTATCGATTATCATGACTTTTGAGTGCATTTTCCCCGCATAATTTTCTGTCTTGACTTTTATTCCTGCTTTTCTGAGATTTTTATGAACGGTATATTTTGTATGCGAATTTGTTGCATCATTTATTACCTTTATTTCGACATTGCGAGAATGCGCCAAAATTAAAGCTTCTTCTATTTTTTTATTAGTAATAAAGAAAACAGGCATATAAATATATTTTCGGGCATTATTGATTAATGGGATAATTTCAGAATTTATAATATTATCCTGTGGAGAAAACAGCGGTTTTATTCTAATGTTAGGATTTATTTGAATAAATCCGCATTTTGAAGATTTCTTACTTTTATGAAAAATACCGTTATACATTTGTTCAAAATCTTGCTTATATGCATTTGCAACAGCTTTAGAATTAATTAAAACAGTATAATTGGAATTAAATCCCGATAAATCAGTGCTTGAAATATTGCTTGAGCCCGTAAAAACCTTTGTATTATCAAAAATAAAATATTTATTATGCATTAAAGCTGCTTCATTTGTTTTATCGTACAATTCATCGGTTTTAAAAGTTTTAATTATTTTATCAAGTTTATCGTTATCCTCATAATATTTTTTATCGCTGTAATCATAGACCCTTCGTATTTTAACACCGCGTTTTTGAGCATTTATCAAGGAATTTAATATTTGAGGCTGATTATTTATGCCATAAACCGCAAAATCTATTGAATTTTGCGCATTGTCAATTTCTTGTTTCAGTGTTTTACAAGCAGGTTCTTTGCATTCGTTATTCGGTTTAAAGATTTTATTTAAATCAATAAAAAATACTTTAATATTTTCCGTTGAAAAAACTTCGCTGCCGTATGCTTCTTTTTTGGTTTCCTGAAGGTTTAAGTCAGGTAAATGACAGTTTTTACAGTATTCAGCGGTATTTTTTATTTCACTTAGTTTTACTATTTTAAATTTTGAACTTTTTCTTCCTAATTGACAGTTCAATTTGTGATATTTTTTATTTTTAAGATTTAATATTACATAATCATTAAGATTTATAGATTTTATATTTTTGATTAATTCCTGCTGCGAGGTTTTTGTATCATCGAAAACAAATTTTGATTTAAGCATTAATTCCGAATATTTTTGGTTATCGATAATAATATCGTTTTTTACTACTTTAACAAATCTGTTTAATAATATATTTTGAGAAGTTTCATTTGCCATATATTCAAGAAAAAATATTTCATCATCAGTTAATGATTTTAAATCGGGATATTTTTCAAAATCAATATTATTATTAATAAATTTAAAAGAAGTAACAGCTACAGGTATTTTTTCATCAAAGACAAAATTTTTATTTAAATCAATAAAAACCTCACAAGGAGATTTTACTAAAAACACCTTATTCCCAAAATCAATAAAGAATGAAATTGACAACATTAATATAATAAAAATAAGTACGAAAAATTTTTTCATTTTAAATAAAATTTTAATTATCCTCAATAAATTTTTTGTGTTCTCCTCTCCACTGGTAGGATATTTCGTATTTAATGTTATTTTCTTGCGCAAGATGTTTCATTAATAGGGCAAGATTAATAATTTCCTTAGTAATATTACCGAAGGGACTTCTTGGATTATTTGCGCTGTTTGATTCACAGTCAATTACAATGTTTTTTACTCCCACTTCAACACATTTATTGATGAATAAACGAACATCATTTTCATTAGCACTTAAAGAAAAGAAAATATATTTAACAAAAAGCATATCAGGAGCTTGAGCATATTTTTTTATATTTTCCCAAACTTTATCAAAATTATTCTGCCGTTTGATTTTAAAATATGTTTCGGATGTTCCGGAATCAGGGCTTATTTGAATACTCATTGAACCATCGAGCATTCCGTCTAAAATTGCCTGCGAAAATAAAATACCGGAAGAATTAACAGCCTGTCTGAAATTATGCGAATGCAAATATTGAGCAATTTCTTCAAATTCGCTGCATAAAGTAGGCTCGCCTCCGCCCCAGTTGAACAATACATCATTATTAATCATTTTTTGATTTGTTATTTGTTTTAAAACGGGAAGCAGTCGGAATTTTATATCTTCGGTTTTGTGTCTTATTCCGCAATAAATGCAATTTGAATTGCACTTTGTAAAATGATTAATTGTAATAAATTTAAGACTTTCTTTCGGATTATATTTTGGAACTAACTGTTTAACCAAAAACTTACAGCCCCAACATGGAGAATTACCCGTTTGATTATAATGCATTAAATCATCAAGTTTTGTAAGATAATCAATAAAATCAAATTTTTTAATCGGTTCAGTGTATATAACGGGAGGTGAATAAGGCATTTTGGTAGAATGGCAGCATTTATTTACGGGATAAGGCATAAAAGAAATATCTTCAAAAATTCTATTGCAAAACCATAAATTTTTTCCCGCATAACGTTTATTAAAAATGTAAAGTAAAAAACTTTTAAGCATAAGTGTATATTAGCATAAACCATATTACATTTATATTTTTTAAGAAAATGTCATAGTTCAAATACATATTAGACTATTAAAGTTAATATACAACAGAAAGTATATTTTGGTGCATAAATTTTATAAATAATGCTTTGGCGGCTTGTCAGTGGATATATTAATTTAAGTAAAAAGCAATAAAAAACAAAAAATAGCGTCCTGACGCTACGCACAGATAACATCAATCTCAGCTGTGGCTTCGTAACTCGTGTCCTTCGGACACTCAGACAGACTCAGCCTTGCTGTTTCTTCGATAAGATGTT
>CAJOJP010000067.1 GCA_905234915.1 Candidatus Gastranaerophilales bacterium | reverse complement strand
GCGGCTTTAGGTTGAAGCTAGCAAAGTAGAATACGTAGCAGCAGCTTTGAAGATTTTTTCTTAAGACTGAATTTTTAATTTTAATAACTAAAAAAGGAATTAGACCGCTGTTTTTAATTCCTTTTGAAGTTAATATTTTTACTAATTATGCAACATAATATACTCTCTGATGTATATTAACTTTAATAATTTAGTCTAATATAATTTGAACTGTAACAAATAAAAGTATTTATATATTTTCTAATGCAGGAAGGTGGATACATGGTCAGCACATTTTTGGATATGTTTATAAAATAAAAAAATCCTGAAACACATAGTTTCAGGTGCGTAAATATAGTTTTTTATTAAAACTTCTTTTGATTTCACCCAACCGGCTGGCTGCTTAGGGGCGAAGATATGTTTGGACACTGCTATATATAGCCTCAGTTTCTTCATCTGGGTCATGCTTCCCTTTTATGGATCTTAAATTAGTTGAATTAGCGGCTTCGCAACGAGACCATACTGCATTATGAACTCCTTGCCCCATATCACTATGATAACAAGTACAATATTGCGAAAAGTGCGATAAATGAAGTCCAAAATGAGCGCACATATCTTCACAATTACTTCGAGTCCTTAACTGAGCATAGCATCCTGGAGAAGCATAAGTTGTAAATAATCCATCTACGGGCGGATAATCTATACAATTGCAGTAAGCTAGATTGCTTTCCGAATCATCAGAAAGTAAATTGTTATATAACTCCATTATTTTACCTTCACTCAAATTTTCCAAACCGTCAAAATCCATTTTAAACTCCTTCCAAATTTATCCAACTGCCCATTTTTAAATTCCATTTTTTATCAAATCCGCTAAACCCGCTGTACGGTGTAAAGGTTAATTCCTCAAAATACAATTTATCTTCGTGACACATCCAATCTACACGTACAAACCTAAAATCTTTCGATAACTTTTTACTTAAATCAATTGATTGTTTTAATATCTTATCAGCAGGAAAGTTTTGCATTAACTCTTTGTCCTCAGGTTTTAATACTAAATCCGCATAACTGAAATCTTCGTTATAAGTACAAATCTTAATGCCGTTATCAAGATGAATATCCGCAAAAACTTTTGGTATTCCATTAAAACAATATACTTCAATCATAAAAGGTTCAATTAATAACTTTGGTTGCATTCCCTTGTATTGAAGTTCAAAACCCTCATAAGGAAAAAACTCCTGCTCTAACCAGCCTGTTATGTTTCGTTTTACAATATCAAATAATCTTTTGTTATTTAGAAAATCCTTTTTATCTCTTATAATATAATGCCACTTGCACCCGTGAGCGCATTTTATTACAAAAGCATTTGGGAGTTTTTCCCAATTTATTTGGTCAAAGTATGTTGAAACATCATTGTCACGGTATGGAGCATCAGTATCATCATTGTTGTCATTGCGGATGGACAACGTTATTTCAGTGTCCGCGTGGCAATCCACAGTTATTTTATTCTCTATCGGCCGGATTGCTTCACTTCGTTCGCAATGACAATTAGGTATTATCTGCAAAACAGGTTTTAAGTATTCCGCTCCGATACAATCACTTACAAAATCGCGTACATTTACTTTATCAGTACAAATACGCATTAAAGGCGTTATGCCATACAATTTAATCCATTGTATTTTCTCGTTAAAAGTCTTTAAACGGCTTCTAAAATTAAATTTGAACCTTGAAAAATCCCCACCCCCGAAAGATTCGGAGTTTTCAGCTTCATAAAAGCCTTATCGATTTTTTTACCTGTTTTAACATAATAAATCTTTTCTAAATATTTGTGATATTCCTTTTCGTTAAGATAATACAAAAAATCATAATTCCAAGGCGGCTCACCAATTTTATCTTGGTTTTTTACCAGATTAAAAAATTTACTTAACATTTATTATTTCTCTATATTTTACGTAGCATAATATTTATTAATAACGAATATAAAGCAATATACAACTGCCGACTTATTTTTATTCAGCCAAAAATCAACATGCCAAAACACTATATATACGTTACAAAAAAAATATATAAAAAATACGCTGAATTGTCAAGTGTAAAACAAAATTTTTAAATTTTTATACTTTTTCTAAAAGCATCAATTTATTTTCTACTCTTTTATTTGCAGCTGAAATTAAGCCTTTAAATAAAGGATGCGGTCTTTCCGGACGCGATTTAAACTCGGGATGAAATTGACATGCAACAAACCAGTCGTTTTTCGGCAGTTCTATCATTTCACAAAGCATACCGTCAGGCGATAATCCGCTAAATACCAATCCCGCTTCCGAAATTCTGTTCCTGTATTCATTGTTTACTTCATATCTGTGGCGGTGACGCTCAAATATAACATCAGTTCCATATACTTCCATAGCTTTTGTATTCGGCTTAATACGGCATTCAAACTGACCTAATCTCATAGTACCGCCGTAGCCCTCAACATTTTTTTGTTCTGTCATCAAGTCAATTACAGGATATGGAGTATTTTCATTAAATTCCATTGAATTTGCATTTTTTAGACCTGCAACATTTCTTGCATACTCAATTACCGCACATTGCATGCCTAAACAAAGTCCTAAAAACGGTAAATTATTTTCTCTTGCATATTTTATAACGTTTAATTTACCTTCAATTCCTCTTACGCCAAAGCCACCCGGTACAACAAGACCGTCTGTATCTATTAATGCTTCTTTTGCTTTTTCATAGTCAAGACACTCTTCCGAATTTATCCATTTTATATCAATTTGAGCATTATGTTCATAACCTGCATGTTTTAATGATTCAACCACAGATATATAAGCGTCGGAGAGTTTTGTATATTTACCTGCAATAGCAATTTTAATTGTTTTTTCGGGATTTTTTATTTTATATACAAGATTTTTCCAGCTTTCTAAATCAGGTTTTACCTCCTGAATAAATAATCTTTGAAGAACAACTCCTGCGAGGTTCTGTTCTTCAAGCGATAGAGGTACTTCATAAATGCTTTTCATATCACGGCATTCAATAACAGCATCCTGTGGAACAGAGCAAAATAAGGCAAGTTTTTCTTTCTCCTTTTTGGGGATAGGTTTAGCAGTTCTGCAAACCAATATTTCGGGCTGAATGCCATAACTTCTTAAATTAGTAACACTGTGCTGTGAAGGTTTTGTCTTAAGTTCACCTGATGTAGGCAAATACGGTAATAGAGTTACGTGAATGGAAAGACTGTTGCCAAATCCGGTTTCACTTCTGAATTGCCTTATTGCTTCTATAAAAGGCAGACTTTCAATATCTCCTATAGTTCCGCCTATTTCAGCTATTATAAAATCAGGTTTAAACTGCTGTGTAGCTTTTTTTATTCTTGATTTAATTTCGTTTGTAATATGAGGAATTGTCTGCACCGTAGCACCGAGATAATCACCATGTCTTTCTTTATTTATAACGGTCTGGTATATACTTCCCGAGGTAACATTATTTATTTTACCGAGATTTGTATCAGTAAAGCGTTCATAATGCCCTAAGTCTAAATCAGTTTCAGCACCGTCATCCGTAACAAATACTTCACCGTGTTGAAAAGGACTCATTGTTCCCGGGTCAACATTTATATAAGGGTCAAATTTTTGAATTACTACGCTAAATCCCCTCGCTTTTAATAATTTACCTAAAGAAGCGGCAACTATTCCTTTTCCTAAAGATGATACAACACCGCCTGTTATAAATATATATTTTGTACTCATTTTTCCTCAACTCAATTAATTTTAGGTACTCTGAAAAATCCGTCCTCTTCATAAGGAGCATTCTTCATTAATTCTTCTTTTGTTTCTTCATATTTTACAATATCATCTCTCATAACATTATAAATAGGTATAGCATGCGGCATCGGTTCTATTCCCGTAGTATCAACTTCATTCATCAGCTCTACATATTTTAGAATATCACCAAGCTGCGCGGAGTATTTTTCAACCTCTTTATCGGTCAATTCAAGTCTTGCAAGTTTTGCTACGTGCCTTACTTCTTTTTCACTAATCATAATTATTCCTCATACCTAAAATAACATTAATATTTTATCATAAGCAAATTTTTTTAGCAGAATAACATTAAATAAAACAATAAAAAACCGCAATATTTATTGCGGCTTTTATTACTTAATTTATATCTTTACGCTATTTCTTCCGCCGCTCTTAACTTAAAAGGAGCATTCTTCTTTGTTTCAACAGTTTCCGGAAGCTGAACTATTTCTCCGTTTTTATCAATTTTTTTTCTGACCATTTCAGCTGTCACAGTAAACTCTTTAACATCAGTTTTTTCAGGAAGCGAATACATTATATCAATCATTATTTCTTCAACAATTGAACGCAGAGCTCTTGCACCGGTTTTGCGTTTTATTGCTTCAGATGCAATTAAATCAATAGCTGCATCTTCAAATTTTAAATCAACATTATCCATTTTCATTAAGCATTGATATTGTTTAATTAAAGCATTCTTAGGCTGAGTAAGAATATTTTTTAATGCTGTTTCTTCAAGCGGGTCTAAAACTGCATAAACAGGAACTCTGCCTATAAATTCAGGAATTAAACCAAATTTAAGCAAATCTTCAGGCTGTAATTTCTTTAATATTTTAGCTTCTTCCAACTCTTTCTCAGCCTTTGTTTTTGGAGCCTCTGCCCCAAAACCTATTGAAACTCCGTCACATGCTCGACGCTCAACAATTTTATCCAATCCTACAAATGCACCGCCGACGATAAATAAAATATTCGCCGTATTTATCTGGATAAACTCCTGATGAGGATGCTTTCTTCCGCCTTGAGGAGGTACATTTGCAACAGTTCCTTCTATCATTTTTAAAAGAGCCTGCTGTACACCTTCTCCCGATACATCCCTTGTTATACTCGTATTCTCGGATTTTCTTGAAATTTTGTCGATTTCATCTATATATATAATGCCTCTTTCTGCCTTTTGCGGGTCAAAGTCAGCATTTTGATATAATCTGAGTAAAATATTCTCGACATCATCTCCTACATAACCTGCTTCTGTTAATGTTGTTGCATCCGCTATTGCAAAAGGCACATCAAGCATTTTTGCAAGCGTTTGAGCGAACAATGTTTTACCGCTGCCTGTCGGACCTACAAGAAGAACATTACTCTTTTGTATTTCGACCTGCTTTTCATCGGCAGAAGAATTATGCGCAATACGTTTATAATGGTTATAAACAGCTACTGAAAGCACCTTTTTTGCATCATCCTGACCTATTATATATTCATCAAGATATTTTTTTATTTCATGCGGTTTAGGTACTTTTGTCGTATCAGCAGAAGGCTTGCTAACCTCTTGTTCTTGTGTTTTTTCTTTATTTTCCAGAAATTCTTCGTCTAAAATTTCATTACAAAGCTCAATGCATTCATCGCAGATATAAACATCCGGACCTGCAATTAACTTTTTAACCTGTTCCTGTGTTTTACCGCAAAAAGAACATTTTAAACGACTTTCATCATGAACTGCCATTAATTATATCTCCTGACTTGGTTTTGGCGTTGTATTAACAGTAACTACCTTATCAATCATGCCGTATTCTAATGCTTCTTCAGGTGTCATAATGTAGTCTCTGTCCGTATCTTTTTCAATTTTTTTAATTGATTGTCCTGTATTTTTTGCCAAAATTTCATTTAAAGATTTTTTAATTCTTATAATTTCAGCAGCTTGAATTTCGATATCGGTAGCCTGTCCCTGAGCACCGCCTAAGGGTTGATGTATTAATACTCGAGAATGAGGCAGTGCCATTCTTTTTCCGGGGGTACCCGAAGAAAGCAAAAATGCTCCCATAGATGCAGCTTGACCTAAACAAATTGTAGATACATCCGCTCTTATATGCTGCATTGTATCATATATTGCAAAACCTGCAGTTACACTTCCTCCGGGAGAGTTAATGTAGAGCATTATATCTTTTTCAGGATTTTCGCTATCCAATAAAAGCAGCTGTGCAACAATAAGATTTGCAACCATATCATCAATCGGTGTACCTAAAAAGATAATTCTTTCTCTTAGTAATCTTGAGAAAATATCAAATGATCTTTCGCCTTTGCTTGATTGTTCTATTACTACGGGTACGAAACTCATATTTCTTTTCCTTTCATTATGAATTATTTTTTATAATTTACTTTTGTTTTATCAATAAGATATTTTGTAACTTTATCTATAATGATTTGTTGATTTATTGAATTTAATAAATTCGGATTTTTTTGAATTTCACCGACGATATCAGCGGTTGAAGTACGATACATATTTGCAAGCCCTGCAATACGACCTTGTATATCATCATTAGTTATTGTAATTTTTTCTTCCTGAGCTATTTTCCCGACAATTAACGAAGTTTTAATTCTCTTAACAGCTTCTTCTTTCATTCTGTCATACATTTTTTGATGACCTTCTTTTTCAAGAATTTCATCGAAATTGCCGCCCTGCATGCTGATTCTGTGTTTAAATTCTCCCATTAATGCCTGAATTTCGCGATTAATCATATTATTCTGAATTTTTATATCTGTTTTATCAAGAAGATTTTCAAATATTTTAATGGAGGTTCTTCTTTCGTTTTCTGCCTTTGAAGCATTATCAAGATATTCCTGAACATCCTTTTTTAATTCCTCAAGAGTTGTAAATTTGGGATTTGCTCTTTTTGCAAGATCATCATTTATTTCAGGTAATATTCTTTCTTTAATTGCGTTAATCTTAATGTTAAATTCGGCATCTTTACCTTTTAATTTTTCGTCGTGATAATTTTCGGGGAATGCAACTTTGATTTTAAATTCATCGCCTGTACTATGACCGACAAGCTGCTGCGCAAATCCGTCGATAAAGTTTGAATTTCCCAAATCCAATACATAATTTTTTGCACTGCCACCTTTAATTTCTTCACCGTCAACGTATCCTGAAAAATCAATATTAACCAAATCAGTATTCAAAGACTTTCTGTCCGTAATATCTTTTAATTCGGAAAATCTTTCTGCAATACGTCTTAGTTCTTCATCTACGGCATTTTCTTTTTGTTTAAACTCCTCAATTTCAACTACCATATTTTTATAGTCAGGTAAATTAACTTCCGGTTTTAACTCAAATCTGGCAACTACTTTCAAGGATTTATCATCTGCAAATTCATAAGATTCAACGCTAGGCGATGTTATTACATCGAAGTTATTTTCTTCAATTGCTGTTTCTAAAATAGTAGGCAGAATACTCTCCAATACTTCTTTTTGAAGAGCCGCTATACCGACATATTTTTCCAATATATTTTTAGGAGCTTTCCCCTGTCTGAAGCCCGGTACATTAACTCTTTTTGCCAGACGCTTGCAGGCTTTTTCATATTCAAAAGCAGATACAGCAGATTCTACTTCAATATTTAATTTTACCTCATTGTTTTCCAATTTTTCAATTGTTACCGTCATTTTATTTCACCTTTTCTACTTAAATTATACTCATGCATTTTTATTTTTATCAATTTAATTTTCAAATCAGATTATATCATAAATACAAATATTGAATATAGCAAATAAAATATAAAACATTATTTAAGCAATTTATTTACAATACCTTTTAATGCTATTTTAACGTGAGCATAATTTAATCCGCCCTGCATATAAACAGCATAAGGAGGACGAACAGGCCCGTCGGCTGAAAGTTCAATTGTAGAACCTTCAATAAAAGTACCCCCCGCCATTATAAGTTTATCATCATACCCCGGAACTCCGTCAGGAACTGGAGTTAAATAAGATTCAACCGGAGAAAACATCTGTAGTGTTCTGCAAAATTCAAGCTGTGGCTTTTCTTCTCCGAATTTTATTGTCTGGATAATATCAGTTCTTGGCTCAGACGGTTTAGGAGTCGAAATAAACCCCATATCTTCAAAAACCTGTGCGGCAAGTATTGCTCCTTTAACAGCTTCCGAAACAACAGAAGGTGCCATAAAAAGCCCTTGAAAAATCAGACGAAGCTGGTTTAGCATTGCACCGCCCTCACTGCCTATTCCGGGAGCAGTCAACCTGTATGCCGCCTGATTAACATATTCGGTTTTGCCGGCAATATATCCTCCTGCCTCAACTATTCCGCCGCCCGGATTTTTTATTAAAGACCCCGCAATTAAATCTGCTCCTGCTTCTAACGGCTCAAGTTTCTCGGTAAATTCTCCGTAACAATTATCCACAAAACAAATACATTCGGGATTTTTTGATTTTACAAGCTCTACAATTTTTTTTATTGTTTCTATGTTAATTGATTTTCTGAGTGAATATCCTCTTGAACGTTGAATTAAAACCATATTTACCGATTTATCGATTTTGTTTTTAATTCCTTCAAAGTCAATATCAGATTCATTAAGCAGAGGAACTTCGTCATAAGAAACACCGTGACCGATTAAAGATGCACGTCTGTTCCCTCTCAGACCTATTACTTCCTCCATTGTATCATAAGGTCTTCCTGCAACTGATACGAGTTTTTCTCCATATCTTAAATTTCCAAAAAGACAGCAGGATAAAGTATGTGTTCCGGATACAAAATGATTTCTTACAATTGCTTTTTCCGCCTTAAAAACATCAGCAAAAACACTATCAAGAGCCTGTCTGCCCATATCGTCATGACCGTATCCCGATACGGAGGCAAAATGTTCAAGTCCTATTTTATTACGGGAAAAAGCTTTTAAAACTTTTTCCTGATTATATTCTTTTATCTCATCGACTCTGTCAAAATAATTTTTGACTTTTCGTTCCGCATTATTAACTAAATCATTATTTTCCATACTTAAATGAAATCACAAAAATATATTTTTGTGAATAAATTGTTCAGATTCAAAGCATATTAGCCTAAATATAATTATCAGTTTTTTGCATCATTTTATATTTTTAGTTGTACAATATATAATAATAGTCAAAATTTAGAGGTTTTTTATAGTGAAAATTATTGATTTAAAAAATTTAGATGAAAGTTTTTTTTCTAAAATTGAGTTTGAAAATATTGATTTTACACTGCAAATTATTGAAGATGTCAGGAAAAACGGCAATAAAGCAATAAAAGAATATTCAAAAAAATTCGGCGACGGAGATATATCTTGTTCAAAATTATCGGAAGAAGAAATTAACAATGCAGTCAAAAAAGTCGATGAAAAAATAATTGAAACAATAAAGTTCGCAATAAAAAATGTAAAAGAATTTGCATTGGCGCAGCTCTCAAGCATAAAAGAAATTGAAACGAACATAAACGGAAATATCTTAGGACAAAGAATAATTCCGATAGAGTCTGCAGGCTGTTATATACCGGGAGGTAATTATCCTTTGCCATCCAGTGCAATAATGACGGTTGTTCCGGCTAAAACTGCAGGAGTAAAAAGAGTTATTGCTATGTCACCGAAGATACAACCCGTAACAATTGCCGCCGCCTCATTGGCAGGTGCCGATGAAATATACGGTATAGGAGGTGTGCAAGCAATAGCAGCAATGGCATACGGAAGTGAAACAATACAAAAAGTCAATAAAATAGTAGGACCGGGAAATAAATTTGTTACTTCCGCAAAAAAACAAGTATTTGGTACTTGCGGTATAGATTTTCTTGCAGGACCTTCCGAAGTACTTATAATTGCTGATGAAAGCGCAAATCCAGATTTTGTCGCTGCGGATATTCTTGCTCAATGCGAACATGATAAAGATGCCAGAGCTTTTTTAATTTGCTTTAATCACAACTTTGCTAATCAGGTAGATAAAAAGGCTTTGGAATTTTTAAAAAATCTTCAAACAAAATCTATTGCGGAAGTTTCTTACTCAAAATCATTTGCGGTTGTTGTAAATTCACTTGAAGAAGCAATTAGGCTTTCAAATGAAAAAGCCCCCGAGCATCTTGAATTATGTATAGAAAATGCAAAAAATATTTCAAATAAGTTTTCAAATTACGGTTCAATGTTTATAGGCAACTATAGTGCCGAGGTATTTGGAGATTATGTATCGGGAACAAATCATACCCTGCCTACAAATCAGGTTGCTAAATATTCCGGCGGTTTAAGCGTGTTCGATTTTATAAAAATTCAAACTTACCAGATTATTCAAAAAAATTCACTGGAACAAACAGCACATAATGCTTCGATTTTAGCGCAGCAAGAAGGTCTTCTTGCTCACAAGCTGGCTTCTGATATAAGAATTTCTTAATTCTTCAACGGGTTATTTGCAATAATTTTAATTTCATATAATAATATTCTCAGTTAACAGTTTAGAGGATTTTAATATGACAGATACAATGATTAATGATATTACCTTCAAGATTGATATCTCTAATCTTGAGAAATACAAAAATAATGCGATAGAAGCTGTAAATTCAATAAGACAAAGAGCGGGAAAAAAAGGGCAGTTCTTGAATTGGATTGGTCTTCTTCAAGAAACTCAATTAAAAAATATCGACAATTTATTTGAATTGGCAAAACAAGCTAAATATAATAAATACACTGATTTGGCAATTCTCGGCATCGGCGGTTCAAGACACACGACTGAAGCTTTAATGAAAATGATTGGTAAAGATTCTGATATTCATTTCTACTCTTCCGTAGATAGCGAAAGTTTCAGAAGATTTATTTCCGGTTTGGATTTATCTAAAACACAGTTTTTAGTTGTATCAAAATCAGGCGGAACAATTGAAACTACCGTTGCTTACGAAAATGCAAAAAAAGTTATGCAGGAGTTTTTAGAAAAAGATGATGTATCTGACAGATTTATTGCAATGACAGATATATCTGCAGAGAAAAGCAATCTGAGAAAAATTGTTAAAGCTGGTGATATTAAACTCTCCGGCTGCGTGCATGATGATGTGGGCGGTAGATTTTCTATTTTTGATGATGCTACAATTTTTACTCTTGCTTATGCGGGTGTATCTAAAGAAGATGTAATTGCTATGTTAAATGCGTCATTGAATGCTCAAAAGGAATTTATGACGCCCGATATAATGAAAAATCCGGCTATGCAGCAAGCTGCATTTAATGTTCAATCAAAATTAAACGGAAAACAAAAACATTTTATAGAATATTTTGGTGATGCATTTCAAGGTGCAACTTTGTGGGAAAAACAATTAAAAAATGAGTCTTTGAAAGCTAAAATTTCAACCGACACAAATGTCGGGCCGGGCTATCTGCATTATAATGCCGAAGCTGATTTAGATAAAAATAATACAGACTCTTTCTTTACTTTTGTATATGTTACACCTCAGGAAAAAGTTACAAAGGCAGTTTTAACGGGTGTTATAAAAGCATATTCAAATATGCATCCTGTCAGCACAGTTGAACTAAAGGATTTATCACTTACTACACTTGCTAAATTTATTGAATTTAAGCATTTTGAAACTCTTTATACAGGTAATATTTTAAGGCAGATTGAAGGTGAAATTACTGATAGTGAATCAGCTCTGCCCGAAGTATTACAGCCGAATGTGGAAATATATAAAAAAGAAGTAAGAAAAGCTATGGCAGAATAATATAAAAACCTTATAACTGCTAAAAACGAGAGAAGCGGGGAATAACCCCGCTTTTAAGTTTTGAGAGTGAGAGTGAGAGTAAAACTTTTTTATTAGCCAAGTCCGCTAAACTTAGGTGTAGAACCTTCTATACCCTTTTCTTCGGCTTGTTGAATTTGTTCTAATTCTTTATTCATTTTTTCAATTTTTGTTTCGAGATTCTTTTTCTCGTATTCAACAGCTGACTCTTTTAATGCTACTTGAGTAACTTCTCTTTGAATAGCATCTGTTTCTACTTTAAAATCATTTTGTCTGGCTTGAATAAGTGCATTAATGGAGTTTCTTTGGTCTGTACCTTCTGCATCTGCCAAAATTTCATACAAATCAGCTAATTCACCTGATTGTGAAGCTTGTAGTGATGATAATTGCTGTTTTAAATTAGTTTGATGCGTTGCTATTGTAAATTGCTCATCATCTCTTTGAGCTAATTGCATTTGATATGTGGCTATCAAACCGGTTAACAGCAATTTTCGTTGTGAAAATAGTGCGTAACCCATCTCTCGTCCCTATGTAAGTCTTAAATTTAATCTCTCGTACTTATATAAACAATATATAACTTCTAAAATTGCTTTTTTTTTAATTATATGTTAAGCTTTTGTTACAATTGTGTATCATAAATATATAAATTAAATATAAAAATAACTATTAAAATATACAAATAAATCACTAAAACAGATATATATTTTTTATAAAGCAGAGCTAAAAAGCTTATAAACAGACTCGTTTAGAGTGTAAAACGAAGCATTTACCGCTTGAGGTTTTGCAACTAATATAACGGATATATATTTATTTAAATTATCTATTTTATTATCTTTAAGATAAAGACGGATTGACTCTCTCATCAGCCGTTTAATTCTGTTTCTTATAACTGCCCTTTTATGTATTTTTTTGCTTACAACAAAGGCAAAGCGCGTACAAAAATCAGGCTCAGTTTTTTCTTTGCCAAAATATATACAGATATAATTATCTGAAATAATATGATGATTATTATAAGTTGCATTAAATGCAGCTGTATTTTTTAATCTGAATGACTTTTTAAGCATATATAAACTAAGAAGGAACTGCCAAGACAGTTCCATAGGATTTTATCTTATTTTGACACTTGTAAACTAAGAAAGACTATAATTATATAAATTAAGCTCTTTCTTTAGCGGTAATAGCCAATTTATGACGACCTTTAGCACGTCTTCTGTTAATAACTTCTCTTCCACCCGGAGTTGCCATTCTTGCTCTGAAACCGCTTACATTTTGTCTTTTTCTTTTTGTACCTTCAAGCGTACGACGCATTTTATTTCTCCTTGAATAATTATTTTTTAATATTTAACATTATAATAAATAAGACAAACTTCAAAGTCAATACTTTGTCCCGGTTCATAAAATATTGGACTAAATATGCAACGGAAAGTATATTATGTTGAATAAGTCTAAAAATTATTTATATTAAAGCATTAACGGCTTTGTCAGGGGATATAAAACGAAGCCAGATGCTACGTATATAAAAACATCTAAACTCAGCCAAAACGCGTGAAAACGCAAGCTCTTGCATCTATCAAAGAC